>CAZVYR010000048.1:0-16405 GCA_964631555.1 uncultured Leptospirales bacterium | reverse complement strand
CGCTCCCTGAGCGATTCCCCTCCGTTTCAGCTTCGTATCTAAAGGCTTCCGGCCTTAACGCGGATAAATGGCATCCAAAACTGTGCCCCGGATGAGAAAATAGGATTTTTTAGGCAGGCCGCTCACACAACGACCATCATGGAATCGAAATTCTTTGCAGGTACCGGAATATGATCATCCTCTAACGCGAGAATATATCCTTCAATTGCTTCTTTTATGTTTTCAATAGCCTCTTCTTTTGTCTTTCCCTGACTTATACATCCGGGAAGACTCGGACATTCGGCAACATATTGCCCGTCCTCTCCTTTGAAGATTATTACCTGTCTCATATTTTAATCCCCATTATATTTTTTCAGAATTATCTTCTTTCCTTATTGGCAACGCATTGATTTAATACGAATAAAATATTGAAAAAATAATAAAAGTAAAGAATTTTTTCCAATCCTGAAACAGTATCATTGTTAAAAATAGTAGTTGATTTACATAAACAAATACTTAAATAATTGATTCATACTTTTAACTAAGGAGTAAAAAAGGGATGACTCGTTATGGAATTCTCGCAATACTGAAAGAATATAAAAACGAAAATGCAAAGAAGTACGGTATCAATAATATAGGGCTATTCGGATCATACTCAAAAGATGAAGCTAAAGACGAGAGTGATATTGATATAATAATTAAAACAACAGAACCGGATATTTTTAAACTTGTTCATATCAAAGACGAGCTTGAACAATTGCTTCATAAGACAATAGATATTGTAAGAAAAAGGGAAAAAATGAATCCATCGTTTTTTGAATTTTGCAATTCAAAATTATCTGGATATAGTTGCTATTAATCTTATGCATGAGGTTTTAAAATGACAAAATATGAAATGAAAGAACAATTACAAAAAAACGCTGCAAGAACAACTTATGCCGCTTCCGGCCATGCCGGGCCAGCAAACCGTTTAACAGCTAAAGCATGGATTGTCATTTTATTTATTTTTCTTATGCTTGAGCCTGCATGGATCGGCGGCATCGCATATGCTCAAAAAGCGCGGGAAAGCGTATTGCGTTCCACCCTGCAAAACGGCCTCCGCGTAGTCATCATACGAAATTCGCTGGCGCCTGTAGCGACAACAGTCGTCAACTACATCGTGGGAGCCAATGAGACACCGGAAGGATTTCCGGGCATGGCCCATGCGCAGGAGCATATGATGTTCCGCGGCAGCCCGGGGCTATCCGCAAGCCAGCTCGCAGATATAACGGCTGAAATGGGCGGTATGTTCGATGCAGATACACAGCAAACAATTACCCAGTATTTCTTAACTGTTCCGGCCGAGGAACTGGATGTAGCCCTTCACATTGAAGCGATCCGTATGCGGGGAGTCCTTGATAGCGAAAAATTATGGGGGCAAGAACGGGGCGCAATTGAGCAGGAAGTTGCCCAGGATATTTCCAACCCTGAATATTTGTTTTATACCCAGCTCCTGGCTGCGATGTTCAAAGGCACGACTTATGCCCATGATGCCCTTGGTACAAAGGAGTCCTTTGATAAAACCACTGGCGCCATGCTCAAAAAATTCTATGACACCTGGTACGCTCCGAACAATGCTATACTGGTAATCGTCGGCAAAGTCCAGCCGGACAAGACTCTGAACACGGTAAAAAAATTATTCGGCAGTATTCCATCGAAGAATATTCCCGCACGTACGGAGGTCCGGCTTGAGCCCGTGAAGCCGGAGACGCTTCGCCTGAAATCCGATCTGCCGTACGGACTTGCCTTTATATCCTTTCGCATGCCGGGATATAATAGCCCGGATTATGCTGCTGCGCAGATTGTTACAGATGTGCTTAACAGCCCGAGGAGCGACCTGTACAGGCTTTCGATTGAAGGGAAGTCCCTTTTTACAACCTTCAACCTGGATACCCTGCCGGAATCAGGATTGGGTTACGCGATATCGGCATTCCCTCAAGGCGGGGATTCCGAATCATTGATCAAAGAAATGCAAAAAACTCTTCGAGTAATGCTGCAAAACGGGCTTCCTGCGGATCTGGTGGAAGCAGCCAAACGGCATGAGGTTGCGGATGCGGAATTTCAGAAAGATTCGGTTGTTGGAACAGCCATGGCATGGTCGCAGGCTTTGGCTGTCGAAGGCCGCCAATCACCTGATGACGATGTAAATGCGATCAGACAGACATCCTTAAAGGACGTAAACAGGGTATTCAGAAAATACCTGAACCAGAAGCAGGCAATCATTGCGGTACTTACTCCCGAATCTTCCGGAAAACCAGTCACGTCTGCAAAGTACGGCGGGAAAGAGACCTTTACCTTAAAACAAACCCGAAGTGTTAAACTTCCAGCTTGGGCTGATAAACCCCTGAAGCGTCTTTCAGTTCCGAAATCAACCCTTAACCCTACTGTAACCATACTGTCCAATGGAATCAAGCTGATCGTACAGCCCGTATCCGGATGCAATACTGTGTATGTTTACGGCCATATCAAAAATAATCCATATTTGCAAAGCCCTAAAGGCAAGGAGGGGGTGGATGTAGTTCTTGCACAACTCTTTTCATTCGGAACCGGAACCCTGGACCGTGAAACATTCCAGAAGGCCCTGGATAATATCGGGGCAAACGCGAATGCAGGCACTGATTTTTCCCTTCAAGTGCTGGCCGGGAATTTTAATCGCGGTGTCGAACTACTCGCGGATAATGAGCTTCACCCTGCGCTGCCAGAAAAGTCGTTCTCGATCGTAAGACGTCAATCGGCTGACACTGTGGCCGGGCAAATTCAAAGCCCGGATTATCTCACCGTAAAGGCGCTTAAAAGCGCCTTGTTCCCCGCGCATGACATGGCACTGCGCGAACCCTCCCGGGACAGCATCATGTCATTATCGCTTCAGGACGTGAGAAATTATTACAACAGTGTGTTCAGACCCGACATGACTGTTATCGTTGTTATCGGCAATATAACTCCGGAAAAAGCCCGATCCGTAATCAAAAAATACTTCGGTTCCTGGCACAGCACAGGTCCGAAACCGGATGTCCTTCTGCCTCCCGTACCACCGAACAAGCAGGTTAATATCACGGTTCCCAACTCCGCCAGGGTGCAGGACAAGGTGACGCTCGCCGAGACTATAAACCTGACACGGGAAGACCCTGATTATTATGCCCTGGAGCTCGGGAACCATGTGCTTGGCGGCGGATTCTATGCAACCCGGCTTTACCAGGACCTGAGGGAAAAGAACGGGCTGGTATATTTTGTATCCTCGGCATTCAAGGTCGGCAAAACGCGATCCGTTTACCAGGTGGACTATGCCTGCGATCCGTCCAATGTGGAAAAAGCCCGACTTATAATTGAACGCAATATTAAAGAGATGCAGAGCGCGCTTGTTGATCCAGAATCATTGAGGCTGGCAAAATCAATGCTCCTCCGGGAGATTCCACTTACGGAATCGGATTTTCAAAGCATAGCCATGGGATTGATTTACCGGTCCGAGCTTAATCTGCCACTTGACGAACCATCAAATGCTGCGCGTCAATACATTGGCCTGACAGCAGAACAGGTCAGAAAAGCTTTCGCAAAATGGCTGCGGCCCCAGGATCTGGTACAGGTAACAGAGGGTCCGCCGCCGCATTAAGCAATGAACAAATTTTTATTAAAAGATGCCTGTAATGCCTAACCGCATTCTAATCATCCTAAAATAAAAAGATTGCCTCTATATTTTTTAATTTTGCTATATCAAGTGATTCCAGAGTCATGCATGTCAATTATATCTTGACATTATATAAAATTTACCGTAAACTATTCCTATAAAACAATAAAATATTTATATACCTGACATTTTAAAAGCATTATTTAAAACAAAGGAAATAAAAAAAGCTAAGGAATTGCTTAACATTAGTGTGGTTTTAAATAATCATATTTGTAATTTTATAATGCTTTGTAAAGTCAATAAAGCTCCTCGCAGCAATCCGAAAGCTTTCTGCTAAAATTGCAGGATTCCTGCAAAAGCAGCGGGGGATTAAACCATTGGGAGATTAAAGATAAGTTAAATGAGTTGTTTCCCAGAGTAATCATAATTCAATTAATATACCTGCAAGCTTTGTAATCCACCTGCCTCTTCTTATAATCTTCGACAAACAAATTGAATATCTGGCAGCTCTGGTTATAACTCTATCTTCCGCGAAACTCTCTGTTATTTTTCATAAAATAGTAAATGGAAACCCGGATAAAATTTATCATTCCAGTTATTCAATGCTAAAAGGAGAATAGAAAATATGAAAAAAGGATTCTTGATTTACCAGAAGATTATTATAATTCAATTCATCTCCATACTCATTGTTACATCTATATTCGGGGGATATCTCATTATAACCAGCCGGAATAAAGAAATTAAAGAACTTGAAACCCAGATAAACCGTCTTAAGATCAGACTATCCTCCAATCTTTCACTTCCCATGTGGAATTTTGACACTCTTTCATCCGATAAGTTACTCTCAGAAGAAATACAGGATAAGTATGTTCTCGCAATAACAGTAAACCAGGATAACGGTGAATTCTTTATGGGAAAGATCAAAATAAATGGCAAGCCGGAAAATATCGATGATATGAACAAGTATAAAGATAAACTCGCCGGAAGTTATTCAGTAGTAAAAGAAAAAATCTTTTACATTGACAATGAAGAGAAAAAGAGTCTGGGAGAAATGACAATATATACTAGTGATGAACACATACGAGAAATACTTTTCGAAATTATAGTTCAGTCGATTATCCAGACATTACTTATTATAATTATACTCAGTGCGATAACATATATAATACTGAATTATTTACTTAATAGACCACTCATGTCATTTAAAACTATATTCGAGAAAGGCGCAGCAGGCGATCTCGAAGCAAGGTATCCTGTTGTTGAAAATAAAAGAGATGAAATAAATGACCTTGGCATCTCCTTTAACAAATTTATGGATGAAGTACGCGCCATAATCCGCGAAGTAGTCGATACATCGAACGAAATGAGCGTATCGTCGGAAGAGCTCTCAACTACTATTTTGACATTTTCCGAAAATTCACAGAGTCACGCTGCTGCTTCTGAAGAAATGACAGCTGCAATGGAAGAAATATCAGCCGGAATTGATAATGTATCCGATAACATTCAGTATCAATTCGAAAAATTGAACGATTTTATAAAAATAATGAATGAACTTTCGATTATAATAAATGAAATGGGCGACTTGATATCAAAAGCACAGAGATTATCCGAGAATATATCTGAAACGGCAATGTCAGGCAGCAAATCCCTGAACCAGATGAACGACAGCATGGCAATGATCACCGAAAGTTCCGGTAAGGTCAGTGAAATAATAGAAATAATAAACAGTATATCAGAAAAAATTAACCTCCTCTCTTTAAATGCCGCAATTGAAGCAGCGAGAGCAGGCGACGCAGGACGTGGATTCGCCGTAGTCGCGGATGAGATCTCAAAGCTTGCTGATCAGACTGCCAGCAGTATTAGCGATATAGACACACTTATTAAAAAAAATAATGAGGAAATCAATAGTGGAAAGGATAATACAATGAATACTTCTAAAAATATTTCTAATATTATCGAAGGAGTAGATTCGATCAATAGCATGATGCAGGATATCTTTACTAATATGGAAAAACAGCAATCCACGAATAATAACGTCAATAATAGCATCAATGACCTTAAAATACGATCTGACGAAGTAAAATTAGCATCTAAAGAACAGCAGACTGCTATAACTGAAACCATGAAATCCATAACTGATATAAACAATCTGATCCAGTCTAGCGCCGCCGGTGCGGAGCAAATGAATGCAAATGCCGAAAGGCTTGCTAAAATCGCGATTAAATTAAAAAGTAAAATAGAATTTTTCAAATTAGCGTAATTCTTTATAGATCTTGACTTTTAAAGAAAAACGGTTATACTAAAATAATATTAAAAATAAAGGAGGGATATAGATAAGTATTCCGAATTATCATGAAATCAATTTAAAGAAATTAAAAGCTGGAAGAATAGACGCTGTATATGCGCCTTCAAAATCCACATTGTTATATTTAATAAAAGTATTGAATTTTGAAAATGATTTTAAAATTCTTGATTTACCAGATAAACCAGTTCCCCTTCATATGGTTTTTTCAAAAGAT
Source organism: uncultured Leptospirales bacterium (assembly GCA_964631555.1). GTDB lineage: Bacteria > Spirochaetota > UBA4802 > UBA4802 > JAFGDQ01 > CAZVYR01. The sequence goes on along the minus strand of CAZVYR010000048.1, from coordinate 10,246 downwards.
ATGAAACAGGTGGTGGAAAAATATAACAAAGCAAGTAATAAATTGAATATACCGAAATTATATTTGAAACTACTTCTGTTTTATCCGGCGCTCTTTCATAAGCCGCCATGCTTTTTCCTTATGAACCACCAATCTGTATTGTAAAATTCATTCCTTCCCATTTTTTAGTTTCAGACCAAAAGATAGTAAATGTCAGGATTTCTTTCCCTGTTATTTTTGCCGTAGGCAGATCTATGACATGAATACCGATATCAGTATCCTGAGCGTTGTCATCTCTGGAAGTTTTCCAGTTGTCCAGGCTCCAGTGAATCACTGCCGGATCAAGCACTTCTATGCGCAGCGTATTTCCAGTCGGTACTTTTCTGCACTTATGGTTGTAGCGCCATATAGTATAATGTGAACTTATCTTGTTTTTCTGATAGCGCTCAATAGTCTGCGGAGGAGTATCAAAAACACGGCCATCTATAAGCGAACGCCTTAATTTTATATACTCAGCATGAGCCCAGACCAGGGGCATAGCTGACCCCGAAGGCCTTCCATAGAATAATCCCCGTTCAGGGATAGACTTTGCGTCCCATATTTGCTCAGGGAGCATTCCGCCATCTCCTGCAAAACTTTCAAGAGCCGTAAGCATTTTTTCCGCATTGTTTCTATTTCCGGCCGCAAGTTCATAATGCGCCCTCTCCCCGGTAAGCAGCGGCCATGGCCGGCCGATCCCAGTGCCGTTAAACGGTGCGCCATCCGGCTGTTCCCCATAACCGTCGTCATTATACCTGTGCCAGATCGGACCTGAAGGCAAATCCGCTTTTAATAATGAATCTATTACTTTTACTGTATTGATGATACGCTGATCTGTTGCAGCGCGCAACCCGAAACGGACCAGTGCCAAAGTATCGGGACTGACAATCTGAACCGCAGGCTCCCTGCTTTGGCCCGGAGGCCTGTTCTTAATAGGCACAAATCCCTTGCTCGGATCATCAGCATCTGCAATATCAGGCGGCGAAATACGTATGTAATATCCCTCGACTCCTACTTTCTTTGCCAGTTCTGTTCCGGTAACATATGTCCAGCGCTCTATTTGAGAGTTCCAGATATCCGCTGTTTCGCGCAGATAAGAAGCTGCTTTTGAGTCTCTATACACTTCCGCTACATCTGCAGCCGCAAGCAGGGACGCTATTTCAACAGCCAGTGTAAAAGGAGAATAACCGGGATCTTCTTCCCAGCGGTCCTGCTGCGTTACCGGGCCGTTGCGTGCAATATATTCTGCAGCCTGGCGAACCATGGGCCAGCATCGGACCTCTTCCTCCTTGCTTAATGCCCCTGATCGTCTGGCCATATCTACGAGCAGGATGGGGAAAGCGGCTTCGTCCATCTGGATACCTTTCCAATACGGTGTTCCGTTAAGCCACATATTCTGCGGCCAATGTCCGTCGGATTCCTGTGTGGATTGGAGGTAATGCAATACCCGGACCACATCTTTATTCGCTCCCGCTGCCAACAATCCTCCGGCAGTCTCTACAAGGTCACGGGTCCAGACAAGATGATACCCGCCAATATCATCGTCACTCCTGGAAAAACCCCATGGTATGGAAAGACCGGCAATTATCCCGCCGGGCATATGTTTTTCCTCGTGTACACGCAAAACGCCGGCGCTTATCCTGTAAAGGTCCATGGGCCGGTTTTTTTTCTCTTTAATTTTTATAAGCTCTTTCTGCCATCTTTTCCATTCATCAATATAGAGATCCTTTGATTTTTCAAAACCGTCGAATAAACTTCCCCGCGCGCAGTTTGCAGCTTCAGCCGCAGTTTGTCCGAAACCCAGCGCTACCGTAAATTCCCCCCCCTGAGGAGGTATCTCCAATTCACCGATACAGGCTACATTACCATTTTCCGCGCGACCATATAGATTTATAAGCTCTTTATTTCGCTTAATATCCTGATACCCGTCTGAAACTCCCGCAAATCCCACCGACTGCTTCAACCATACAGCAGTTGATGTCAGTGCCAGAACAATACCGTTTCTTTGCGCGAAAAACATAGGTACCCCTTTATAATCATCTAACCAGGCAGTATTCCCCCAGCCGTGATTGGCAAGATGCGGAGCTAAAAGTAAAAAAAGGTGAAAATTTGAAAGGTCGCCCTTCAAAGGAATAAAACGTGTTTTTTGCAGCATCACAGCCCGTACAGGATCCGTCAGAATCTCTTTTTCAATCCGATAGCATTTTTGTGCACATGTATTTACCAGGTTATATGCAGGCACCCCTTCAGACAGATAGCTTATCTTGTGTTCCGTATCCTGCCTCTCTTCTGAAAAGAAATCACTTCCGTAAGTAACAATAAAACCCATATCCCTCACGCAGGCCTCATCCAGGTGAGGATGATATACTTCAGTAAGTATGCCATTATTGAGAGTAAACCAGACATCGCTTGCCGGATTTAAGGACGTTCCCACACCCATTTTGTCGCTTTCAGCCCATGACGGCGGTATTCCCGGGCCACCCGGCGCCTGCCTGTTTTTAGTTTCCATATCTGCCTCTTATTTTTATCATTTTCCCATTAGACGCGGATGCTTGCCGGAACGCCAATGCGACTCTATCTCTTCCAGGCTGCGACCTTTGGTTTCGGGAACCAGGAAATGCGTGAAAAACAACGCTCCTATAGTGACTAAAGCATATAAAATAAATGTCCCGCTTTTTCCGATTGCTTGTGTTAATGTAAGAAATGTCACGGCAACAATCAGGTTGGCTCCCCAGTTAGCGACACTGGCAATACTCATAGCCAGGCCGCGAATCTTCAATGGATATATTTCCGAGATCAACAGCCAAAAAACGGGCCCCAGCCCGATGGCAAAAGAGGCCACGTAAAGCATAAGACTTCCGACAGCTATCCAACTGTGCATGCGCAATAAATCCGGTTGTATGAATGCCAGGCCAAGAATGATCAGGCTAAGTATCATACCGCTTAGACCGGTCATCAATAGAGGCTTTCTTCCTACCTTGTCCAAAAGTTGCATCGCTACAATCGTGATTAACATATTAACAACACCAATACCCACTGTTGCTAAAATTGCAATAGAAGCAGATTGGAAGCCTGCAAATTGAAAGATCGTAGGTGCATAATAAATGATCGTATTGATCCCGGTTATCTGCTGGAAAACAGCTAAACCAACGCCTATAAAGAGCGCAGGCTTTACCAACGGACCAAATAATTCCGACCAATTACCTTTTTGCTGATTAAGACTATTTTGTATTTCTGTTAATTCATCGCTTACTTTATCAGACCCGCGGATTCGTTCTAAGGCGAGTGTTGCCTTGTCTATATAGTTATGGCTAACCAGCCACCTGGGACTCTCAGGCATTGCCAGCATTCCAATCGCTAAAATTATTGAAGGGATCGCAGCTAAAGCAAACATCCAGCGCCAGCCCCCAATTCCGGACAATGCGTAACCTATAATATAAGAAACTACTATTCCTACGGTAATGGCAAGTTGATTAAGGGACACTAATTTTCCGCGGACATTGACAGGCGACACCTCGGAGATATATAATGGAGCGGCAAAGGAAGCGACTCCGATAGCGATCCCTACGATAATTCTGCCTGCAATTAACCAGGCAATATTCCCTGCTAAAGCTGTCCCAATCCCGCCGATAGTAAAAATTAGAGCTGCCAGTATTATTATTTTTCGCCGTCCAAAACGGTCTGACCAAACACCGCCGAATATTGCCCCTATTATAGCACCAAATAAGACAGCGCTTACCACCAGTTCTTCCGATATCGATGAAAGTAGAAAATCCTGCTTAACAAAAAGTATTGCCCCTGAAATAACACCCGTATCATAACCAAAAAGCAATCCACCTAAAGCGGAGATTACAGCAGCGATTATAACAAAGTTTGAGTTCCCAATTGCAGGATCAGAAGCCGGATTTCTGTTCATTAAATTTTCCTCTTCCTCTTAAGTTGTCAATTCCGCGCGAATGGCAACAAAAAACATTACATAAAACATGGATTATAATTTCTTTAAATTATTTTTTTTCTATTTAATCCAGGCGGAAAAATATCATAAATTTTCCCTGAAATGCAAGGCGTGACTATATCTGATACTATTCCGAAAATTCAGGAAAGTCAATTTTAATTTTTAGTTGATAAAGCAGGCTAGAACTCACTGATAAAATCTCAAATACTTTAAGCTTTACTCACTGCACAATATAAATAAATCACAGTACGCACAATTGCAGTTTAGCATTTGGAACAAATTTCCTTCTTGATTTCATTCACTCCCCGGTTAAGCTTATTATCCTATTCTGCATTTAACTTAGTATCCTGTTTTACGGGATAAGCACACATGGAGGCAGTATCATGATTAGTGATAAAGAGCTGGGTTTAGTAAACACGAAAGAATTATTCAAAAAAGCAATGGCCGGAGGATATGCCATACCTGGGCGATCCGAAAGGTATTTACTGATAAACCGGATGAATTTGATCCGAGGAAATATCTGGGGCCCGCGCGTGAAGCGTTAAAAGAGCTTTATAAACATAAAAACGTAAATGTCTTGGCAAACGCAGGAAAAGCCTGAAAATTTTTCATATTGCCCATTGACCGGCATAGACCTTAAGAAATCTCTATTTGATCTTATGAACTTTAATGATATTGGTATCGGAGCCGTTGGGGGAACTGGCGAGCACCACGATCACGTCGCCGGTTTTGACCAAGCGGCGTGATCTCAGGAATTGTTCGGCTTTTTCCACGCCGCCTTCCAGGGAAGGGCGGGCTTTCATGAGCAATGCTTCAATGCCCCAATTCAATTGCAGGTTGCGCTGTACTTTCGGAGAATGCGGAAGCGCGCAGATGCGTACCATAGGCCGCTGCCTTGAAACCAGGCGCGCTGTATTGCCGGCATGGGTGAACACAACCAGGGCCCTGGCATTGACTTTTTCCGCCAGCGCCACCCCTGCTGCCACAACGTGGTCATCACTGCTGATTGCTTCAGGCTGCAGATGCAAACGGTTATATTCCGGAGAAGATTCAGCAGCGGTTGCAATTCGTGCCATCATTTCCGCGGACTGTACCGGGTATTTTCCGGCCGCGCTTTCGCCTGAAAGCATGATCGCATCAGTGCCGTCAAAAACGGCATTGGCCACGTCCGTAGCTTCTGCTCTGGTTGGAACCGGTGAATCCATCATGGACTGAAGCATCTGGGTGGCTGTAATAACAAACCGGCCGTAATGATTGGACTGGGTGATGATTTTTTTCTGTAGCACAGGAACCTGCTCAGGACTCATTTCCACGGCCAAGTCGCCCCGTGCTATCATAATCCCGTCCGAGGCGCGGATGATTTCATCCAGATGCGGGATAGCCTGGGGTTTTTCGATTTTGGCAATGATCCCGGCCCGGCTCCCGGATTTTTCGACCAAATTCCGCAGGCTGTGCATCTCCGCAGCCTGCTGTACAAATGACAGGGCAATAAAATCAAACCCCAGTTTTAGCCCGAAAGCCAGGTCATCCTTGTCCTTGGGCGTGAGTGCCGCCACTCTCAGCGACACGCCGGGAAAATTCATACCTTTATGGTCACTGAGCATTCCGCCTGCCTCCACGCGGCAGATCACATCCTCTTTTTCCGTACGCAGTACGCGCAGCCTGAGCAGTCCATCATCCAGTAAAACAGGCTCTCCGCGTTTGATCTCCCTGGCCAGGCGCGGATAAGACATTGGGATGATGCCAGGTTTACCAATGATAGGTTTTGGCGTTAAACGTATCTCAGAACGCCGGGTCAGATGGATCCCGCCCCGCTCAAAGCGGCCGACCCTGAGCTTGGGCCCGCCTAAATCCAGCAATGCAGCCACAGGTTTATCCAGGCTTCGGGACAGGCTGCGTAGCTGCCGAAAGCGCCGAGAATGCTCTGCATGCGAACCATGGGAAGCATTGAAGCGCGCGCAATTCATTCCCGCCTGTATAAGTTTGCGCAGGATTCCGGGCTGATCCGTAGCTGGCCCGATTGTGAAAACCATTTTTGTGCGTGGCATTTTTTTCTCCGGATGAAGTATATGGCAGCCACCGAAGGCTGTACTCTTTGTAAAAAAATATCCCGCACGAGCCAAAGGCGAAGACCTGTGCGACAACTCCGGGCACTTGCGCCATAGCTGTTTCTATTGCTGCATCGTCTACTCTTCCTCTGTTCGAATCATCGCTGCCACAGGATCCGTGCTTCTTCCAGCGGGATCGATACTCCGTCGAAATGCGGTATCACGCGTGCCGTATAATCAGCAGCCGGGCGGATTGCAGGCACATCCGCGCTGTAAATGTAGCTGCCAGCGAAATCAGCCTGCTGCTGGAGAACGGGTTTCATCTCATGTCGTACAGGGGCACTGTTTGTGATACCCTCGGCGTAAAGCTCTACCCGCACTGTTTTAGGATCGAGATCATTAAGAAACAGCTGAACCTCAAATACGTGCTGACCGTCGTGAGTCTCAATCTTAACTCTACCGAAGTGCAGCGCGGCCCATTTTTGTTTCAAACTACGCTGCCAATCGTCTATTTGCCTGCCGACTGCAGCTTTACCGGCAATACGTATATTATAGGCTGAAGCAGCCGGCAGATAATGTTGCTCAGTATATTCGCGCACTGCACGGTTTGCAGAGAATCGCGGTGTCAGCCGGGCCATGCTCTCCCGCATACGGGCAAGCCACGATCGTGGGATGCCTTTGGAGTCTCTTTTGTAAAACTCAGGTACCACCTCTTCTTCAAGAAGGCAGTAAAGCTGCTCTGCTTCGGATGCGTCCCAGAGCGGGTCGTCTCCATGTTCCTTCCCGTCCCCCAGCGCCCATCCTACCTCTGGCGTGTAAGCCTCTGCCCACCAGCCGTCCAACACCGATAGATTGATACCGCCGTTCACAAGCACTTTCATACCGCTTGTCCCGCTTGCCTCCCATGGTCTTCGCGGAGTATTGAGCCAGACATCCACTCCCTGCACAAGGTGTTCGGTCAACAGCATATCGTAGTCACTCAGAAAGATCACGTGGGAGCGAGCTTCTGTCTCCCGGATGAAATGCGTCCATTCCTGAATCAGGGCCTGGCCCGCCTGGTCCGCCGGATGAGCTTTGCCTGCAATAATGAGTTGTACCGGACGCCGACGATTAGTCAAGAGACGCAGAAGTCTCTTTGGATCATGCAGTAGTAAATTAGGCCTTTTATAAGTCGCAAAGCGCCGCGCGAACCCCAGAGTCAATGCACTGGGATCAAATAGATGTTTTGCCTTTTCAATCGCTTCCGGCGATGCGCCGGAGGCAGCCAGTTCGCGGGACAATCGCTCGCGGGCGTATTCAACAATAGACTTGCTGGCCGCAGTTCGGAATTTCCAGAGTGTTTCGTCGGACAGGTTTCGAATGTTCTCTTCAAGGTTTTCCATAGAACCCAGCCAACGGTTTTTTCCACATGCTTTGGTCCAGAGATCGTCGGCTGCCGGTGAGTCCCAGCTCGGCATGTGGACACCGTTGGTCACGTGGCCGACAGGCACTTCATCCGCCGGCCAGTGCGGGAAAAGAGGCTCAAAGAGACGCCGGCTGACTTCCCCATGCAATCGGCTCACTCCATTCACCGCCCCGCTGCCGCGGATTGCCATGTAGGCCATGTTAAAACTCTCCGACGAGTCGTCCGGATTTATGCGGCCTAAGGCCAGCAAATCATGGAGTGTTATGCCGAGTTCCTGATCAGCATAGGCACTGAGATATTGCCCGATGAGAGCAGGAGTGAAACGGTCAAAACCTGCGGCCACAGCTGTGTGGGTAGTAAAAAGATTTCCAGCACGGGTAACGGACAGCGCAACCTCAAAGGACTGCCCGGTTTCTTTAATGAAGCTCCGTGCGCGTTCCAGTACTGCAAAAGCAGCATGCCCTTCATTAAGGTGACAGACCTCCGGCTTGATACCTAGGACGGCGAGAAGGCGCCAGCCGCCAATCCCGAGAAGCAGTTCCTGCTTGAGGCGTAGCTCCGGCCCGCCGCCATACAGCTCACTGGTAATCCCCCGGTGAGCAGGGGTGTTAGCTGCGTCATTGCTGTCCAGCAGGTAAAGGTTTACCCTGCCTACCTGGACCTGCCAGGCGCGCACCCAGACTGAGAATCCAGGCAAGGCAACTTCAAACCGCAGCCACTCGCCGTTCTCCTGGCGTAAAGGCGTAATCGGCAGCTGTCCGGTGTCGTTATAAGGGAACAACGCCTGTTGGGCTCCGTCCTTGTCAATCACCTGGTGAAAATAGCCCCGGCTAAATAGCAGTCCTATTCCGACTACCGGCACACCCAAATCACCAGCGGCTTTAAGTTGATCTCCGGCCACATTGCCAAGTCCTCCGGAATAGATTGGGAGAGCTTCGCTCAACATGAATTCCATGCTGAAATACGCGATGCAAGTCAGGGAAGCATTCGGATGATTCTGCTGAAACCATGCAGGCGTTACGGCCGCGTTTTCCCTGGATTGAAGGAGCTCATCTACCTTCTTGCGAAAAACGGGATCTCTCAGCATATGTTCGAGACGATCCCGTGAGACTGTCTGCAAAATGCCCCACGGGTTGTGTGTGAGTTCCCACAACGCAGGCTCAAGCTTCTGCCACAGTTCATCGATAGAATGATTCCACGACCAGCGCATATCCAAAGCAAGCTCGGCCAGGGAATCGAATCCATCAACATCAGTAGGAAGTAGCTCGTATAAAGGGTGGCTTACACGGCTTCTTTTGGTCATGGTTTCTCCTTTAAATAAATTTATTAATTCTGATTAATAAGGGTAATGGTACCGAAAGTCAATGGAATTTTATAAATCCTTTATAATCATTTTCGAAAAATCATACTCAGGTAACTGCTCTTTAGTGCTTATTTTAACAGGTTAGATTAGTTTGCCGGTATCTCAAATAATTAAAAAAAAATGATAAAAACAGCCAGTTTCTTTCTTAACGGGAAAATTTAAATATAAAGTTAATTTAAAAGAAAAAGAATACAAATAATTATTATACAGAACAATAAAATTCAATTGACTTTTTAAAAATCTTTTATTGATATTTCTGCCAATTACTAAAATATTAAATCCATATTGGAAACTTATAAATATTGCCTAATGAATCCTGTTTATAATAAACTAATAATATTACTGGTTATCGTGGCAGCAATTGGTGCAATGATATTTTTTATTTTCTTGATAAAAGTTCTAAAAAATAAACACATATTAGCTCAACCCTTTCCGGAAAGTTGGCGCAATATCCTAAATAATCATGTAAAGTTTTACTGCGATTTAGATGATACTCAAAAAGCTGTTTTTGAAAAGCGTGTACAGCTATTCCTGATAACAAAAAAAATCGAACCGATTGATACTGAAATTGATGACGCAATTAAAATTATGATTGCCGCAAGTGCAATTATCCCCATGTTCGCATTTCCAGGATACAATTACCCCAATTTAAGGGAAATATTAATTTACCCTAATAGTTTTAACGAAAAGTTTCAAACCGAACGTTACGAAAAAGATGAAGAATCCATCATTGGCATGGTAGGCAACAGGTTCATGAATGGGACAATGATTATTTCAAAACCTGATCTGGTAAGTGCTTACGATAAGATCAATCATAATTATAATGTAGGCATCCACGAATTTGTCCATCTCATTGACAACGTTGACGGAGTAACTGATGGCATTCCAGAAATCTTATTGAAGCATGCTTATGTTGCTCCATGGCTACATTTAATTAAAGAGGAAATGTCACGCATTGAGAAGGGCAGGTCTGATATCAGCCCTTATGCACTTACATCCAATGCTGAATTTTTAGCCGTGGTAAGTGAATATTTTTTTGATAATCCTGAAAAATTCAAAAGAAAACATCCCGATTTGTATAACTATTTAACAACTATTTTTCATCAAAATCCATAGGAATAAGACTCATAACCGTAAACGCTCATGGCAACTTCGTGTCCTGTTTTCCGGAGCACCCTCTGTGGTGTTGCTCCCTGTTTAGGAAGCCACTTTTCGTTTTTCCATTGTTGGAAATCCAACTTGTTTTTTTGTAAACTTTAACAGTGCAGTCAATCCAATGCTTGAGCGTTATCGTTAGTTATTATAATAGTCGAAAACATTATATTAATAGCCTTACCCTGAATCTGAAGGAAATTATTGAAAGTTAACTAAATTATATTGACTTCTGCTATCATTGATCCTATTTAAAGGTAATACCTATTAAAAAAAGGATTAATGAAACTATTAATAAGAATGAA
>CAZVYR010000047.1:0-16571 GCA_964631555.1 uncultured Leptospirales bacterium | reverse complement strand
CGGAGCGGAAGCGTATCTGGAACGGAGCGGAAGCGTATCTGGAACGGAGCGGAAGTGACTTAAAGCGGGATTGATCCCGCTTTAAAAAACAGGATCAATCCTGTTTTTTAAACGAATGGGAAAAGATTTGAATAATATATATTCTTTGGCACAATACAATACGGGCCGGATAAGCAATGTTCATGATTGTATTTTATTTAACATGAAGAATTATTCAGCTCATACTGACTGACTTTTATGAATGCTCTTCAGGTATTCAAGTGCTTCGATGTCTGCTGCTTTACTGATCTCATGCCATACGCAAATCATGTCTGAGTTTACCGCGCATTTTGAATCATTCTCAAATGCTTTGCTGCAGGGGCCGTATTTTGATTTTGAAGGACATCCGGTCACAGGACATATCCCGGCGGTAAAGTTGATCACACACTGAGCGCACATCATGCACTGTGTCCGTGTCACAGGAGTATCTACCTCTGTGGCAACCGTAAGCCCAATCGGATCAAGAACCCCGATAACAGGCACTTCGGGATTGCAGGTATACACGGTTTTTATGCTTGCAGGGCAGCCGGATACTACAAGGGCATCACTTCCTGTTATAGCTTTTTTATTATCTGCATAAGCTTTATGTATAAGCTCTTCGAAACATCCCGGTTCAATGGTTTCAGCTATAATGACTTCCTTGCCCAGTTCCTTAAAGAGCTTCATCAGATATTCAATCCCTGCATCTCCGCCTGTGCCGTACATCCTTGCACATCCTCCGCAGGTAAATACAGAAACAGTTTTCATGTCTTTCAGCGAATATTCAATCTCAGCTTTCGGTTTCCATTTGGTTTTAATCATTAATAATGATCTCCAGGAACTTAAATGTTATTCCGGCAGAGAGTGAAATATACGTCCGCGAATTAATTTAATACTATAGACTTTTTATTCTATGCCTGCCGGAATCTTTTTGATTACAGGTTCCGGCTCTCTTCGGCCAGCTTCCCTATTATGGCTTCTTCACGCTGCTTGAATTTTTCGCGCCCGTCCGTATATGCAGGTGGAACCCAGTTCATTTCTTTAAGATTCTGGGTTATTGTCGGTATCCAGTTATAAGGTATTGATATTAGTAAATATCCTTCAGGGAATACCTGTTTTGATTTTGTTCCAAATGCCAGACCGGTTACTGTGTAATTAACTTTTCCGCTCTGATATGGATAACTAAAAATCCACGCGCAGCCAAGCGCCGGAGTTCCCTTTGTTTCCCAAATCTCGCCTCCGGAATAAGACATTGCCCTAAGTACTATCTCAGCCTGTTTAACTGGAGCAAGGAGGATTAACAGATCAGGCTCGAAAGTAAGTTGATCCAGTGAAGAAAAAGCAACATAGTTGACAGTACCTTTAGGCAATTTAACAATATCCTTGTAGAATCTGGCGTTGGCGCGGGGTTCCTGGAATATCTCAAGCGCCTCGCCTATCTGCCCGCTCTCGGCAAAATTCGGAGTATCCATCATTCCGCATACCATTGCCCCAAAACAGTCCTCATTTTCCTTGCTGAAATAAAACGGTTTTTTACTATTCTGGGCCTCATTGATCATCTCACAGATACCCATCCTTTTATCGAGTTGCTCAATTCCTTCAGGCTTCCTATAAAGGAACTTTACCCCAACCGGCTGTCTTTCGAAATTGAATTTTTTCCATACGGAAAGATCCTGGCTAAGTGGTCTCATCTATTACCTCCAGTTTTTAATTTATAAAAATAAATTACTTATCTGACTCAAATAAAAAATTAAATACTATGCGGCAGATTTATCAAACCTCCTGCGAAAACAATGCAGTCTGTCGAAACCGGTTATTTTATAATAGTATGCCGCCCCGCCGTGCCGCGGCAGCATACTATATCGGTTATTTAGTCTGCTTCGGCAATTTTACCTACCAGTACCTCGTAGTCAATAGTATTTCATCCTGTTAAAGATACGTAATTAAATAGATCATAAAACCCTCTCTTTTCCGTTTTTGATAAAACCGGAATTTTCAGATCATTTACCATGTATAAAAACAAATTTATACTATCGCTCATTCCATGGGGGGGCTGGCTTGATTTTATATTTAGCCAGATTAAAGGGATAAATATTCAGTTGTTTGCCGTTTATCCACTGGAAATTCCCGGTAGGGTACAGAGCGACCCCTCTTTCATCATAATCAACTGATCCATTCATTGTTTCAAATTTGTTGTCTATTACTGCCTGGCGGACTTTAGCTGAATCCAGGGACCCGGCCTTTTCTATTGCCTGAAACAGTATCTGGCAGAGGGCATAAGTACTGCCTATGGAAATTGATTGCTTATCAAATTCTTTAGAGAAACGCTCTCCTAGTTCTTTGGCCCCTTTATAGGGATAATCCTCTGACCAGAATCCGTCACACAGAACATAATCGGAATCCTTTCCAAGGGCTTTGTAAAACGCAGTCGGCCATGTTCCTTTGAAGCCCTGGAAAGCTTTAAAGCTGACGTTATTTTCCTTCATCTGGCGTATTAGTGTAACGGTTTCCGGCATGTTAGCCAGAAGTAAAACAGCATCAATTTTCGCTTCCCTGGCCTTTAGAACCTGTGTGATAAAATCCTTCGCTCCAAGGCCCATTGACTGTCTGAGTACGATTTTATATCCGTATTTTTGAGCTATCTGGGTCCATGCATCTCCCATCATCTTCCCGTCAAATGTATCTTCTAAAAAAAGCGCAGGCCTTTTTGGTCTGTCTTTCTCGGGGAGAGAGTTCCATACTTCAAAGGGCATTGAACCGGCCTGTCCCATATCGAAATTATAAAGAGTGCACCACTTAAAATGATGTTCAAGAAAATTTTCAAGCCAAATGAGAGTACCGTGATAATATTTTTTATATTTCTCAGCAGTGATCATACCGGGGAGCACACCCATGGCCCCGTTCTGGCCGCTCAATATCATGTCAACCTTGTCCTGTTTGATCAGACGCTCAACAGCTGCCGCTGCCTTACCGGAATCAGATTCATCATCGAGTACTATGAGGCGGACTTTAAGTTTTTTATCTAAATCCTTAACATAAATACCTCCATTATCGTTGATATCTTTTACAGCCTGGTCATAAGACCATTTTTGCTCACTCCCGGTAAGGGAACCTACACCAGTTAGCGGAAGATGCGCACCAATAAGAATTTCTTTCTCCGTTTTTTTACCGCACGACATAAAAACAAAGAAAACCATTACTGACAAAAACAACATCAATGATAACCTACATGTTCTTTTAAGACAAATCTTTGTAAATCTCATCTTGCTTCTCCTTGTTAAATCTAATTTTTTACACTCTAAACTATGTTTGCATCACTATCCGTATCACGGCAGAAAGTGACGGTCAGAGGTCAACACTTCTATCCTGATTTAACAACAATGCTTTTTTATCTTTAAGAATACAAAGAAAACTTAATAAGATAGTTCAATATTAGTTCCTCTGTTATCTGTCAAACAGTAAAAACAGAAACAACATGGAAAAATAATTATCATAGCTGATTATAGATTTTTACAAAAATCCGCGGCAGACAATCTGTCCGGTGATGTCTGGGACATGCGGCAACCGGGGAAATATTTTAACATATACTCGTTTTTAAAAAATCGATTGAATTAATTCGCCGGGTACAATATAACCTAATATTATAGCAGTTATACCGGATAAAGTCAAACAACAAAAAACAACAAGTTAAACTAAAAAAATTAATATATAAAAAATTATCTTAGTGCCAGGTTTCAAATAAATTTATTGATAACCAATAATGGTTATCTAAAAAGAGCTTGTTCTGAGGGAGAAAAGAATATGACCCGTGAACTTGAACTTGAAATACGAGGTGAAAGATCAACCAACAAGATACGCGTCTTCCTGGTATTTGCATTTACAATTCCAATTATAATCGGTTACCTGACAAAGACTATCAGATGGGAATTCTTCCTGATAGCTATGATTATGTATCTTTTTTCATTCATCATATCAGCATCAGCACTTTTCTTTAACAGGTACAAAACATGGATAAAATACTTATGTGGCACGATTGAAATATCCGCATTGTTTTTTATTCATATAAGCAACCTTTATACTGATCAGTTGAACTGGCAATTTGCGGTTCAGCAACCTGCACAGTTCGCGGTTTACTTCATACTGATCGGAACGGCTGCACTGAGATTTTCATCCGGACTTGTATATTATATGACATTTCTCAGTGTACTGATTTTTTCTCTTGCACATGTAGCCTGTGTCATTCTCCGCAATATGGTTCTGACATTCGGCAAGATAGGCGGCGACCCTCTCAAGCTAAGCGCCGTTAACTGGATAATCGCTGTTCTCTTTATAATTACGATGGGTGTTGTTCTGGCGATTGTAAGCAAACAGTTCAGGAGTCTTGTACTCACTTCCAAACAAAGCGAAGACAACGCACTATCTAACCTTGAACATTTAAAGGAACTTATAAATGAAAGTTCATCCACTATATCTTCTTTAAATACCGTTATTGAAGATATCAATGCTATCAGCAATGAAAACAGCGAACTCAGTACCGGGCACATGGCAGCGGTAGAAGAGACAATGGCCACTCTTGAAGAAATAAATGCTTCAATAGAATCCATCACAAAGCATGCCCGTGAACAGGACCAGCTCAGTAACAATAACCTGATTTCAATGCGGGATATGGACAGCAATATGAAACGCATTGAAGATCTCAGCAGCGATGCAAAAAGCAGGGGCGAACAGAACCGGAATAATGCTGAACAGGGAGAGAAAGAACTCGCTAATGTTGTGGAAAGCATTAATCGGATCAGGGACAGCTCCCGGGAAGTCTACGAAATCGTATCCGTAATTAACGATATTGCCGACAAGACTAATCTTCTTGCTTTAAACGCGGCAATCGAGGCTGCCAGGGCAGGTGAAGAGGGACGCGGTTTCAGCGTCGTTGCAGATGAAATCGGTAAACTTGCTGAGAAATCCAGCATCAATGCTTCTGAAATCGAGAAACTGATCCTCAAGACAAACAAGGAAACCGAGGACGGGGCCAATTCGATCATACAAACTGTGGAGGTACTAAGGGCAATCACTCACGGAGTAAAAGAAGTCAACAGGATAACAGGTGAAGTTCATGAGCTTATCAGGGAGCAAAGCGCTGCGAACAGCGAAGCTGTGAAAGGGCTGGAAAGTATCAGGGGCATGGCAGATTCAATGGCAAACACAACAGAAGAACAGAGAAACGGATCCAGGGAAGTGTTGGCAGCAATTGATTCAGTCAACAGCGGCGCGGAACGATCCGCTGCCCTCTCTAATCTGATCAGGAAAAAGACCGAAGCACTTATAAATAGCAGCAGACGGCTTAATGAAAAAGTCGAAAGCCTGAAAGAAATAAGAGAAGATAGCGGAACAGCTTAAAGTCCGGCCAATTGCAAATTATATTTCTTTATTAAGATCAATTATCTTCAGCTTCCTGCACAAACTTAGATACAATTCTTTGAAAATCCTTAAGATATGCTTCTTTGTCTGTATAAGATGGAAGAACCCATTGCATTTCGGACAGATTCTTTGTAATAACAGGTATCCATTGATAAGGAATCGAGATCAGTATTGATCCTTCCGGAAATACTTTCCTTGCCCTCATCCCGTGTATCATTTCCGGTATCAGGTAATTTACTTTGCCGGTTTTATATGGATAGATATATGACCATGCACACCCCATAACCGGTGTGGCACTGGAGTTCCACATCTCACCTGTGGAATAAGTCATTGCTCTCATAATTATCTCAGCCTGACTGGGATTTGCAGTAATAACAAGAACATCAGGTTCGAATGTCAGTTTGTCAAACGGCGAAAAAACCACATAGTTGACAGTACCTTTTCCAAATTTCGGGATATATTCGTATAGCCTTTGGTTGGCGCGGGCTTCCTGGAATATCTCCAGTGCAAGTCCGATCTGGCCGCTTTCAGCGAATGGGGGTAAATCATCCATTCCAAGCAGTAATTTCCCGACGCATTCTTCCTCATTTTCTTTGCTGATATAAAAAGGTATCCCGCATTTCTGCGCCTCCCTGACCCTTTCACAGAAAGACATACTCTTACTCAGGCTCAATTGTTCAATACCATCCGGTCTGTCATACATAAACTTGATGCCCACCGGCGGATTATCAAAATTAAATTTACTGTATATTGATAAATCTATTTCCAGAGACCTCATGGCATCCCTCCCTGATTCGATTATTAAACATTAAATCCAGTATTTGGACACGGCTAAAATAATTCTCTACTATGAAAAAATTACTTGTCAAATTCTTTTTATTTTAATATTTAGTCAGGGATATTATATTATTGTTTTTTATGGAAATTTTATATAAGAACATATTACATTTCATATATTTGAAAGTTAAAAACTTTTCACAACAAGACAATAAAGCAGTTGATTCGTTCATATGTTATCAAATTAAAAAATACCGGGTTTAAAATTTACAGTCATATAAGTATTATTTTTTCTCCCCTGAAGAAGATATATTAAATTTGTATGATATAACAATATCTTTCAAGGTTTTAAAGGCATACAACTAAACAACAATCCCAGTTTTAATATCTATGCTAAATAACTCAAAATTACGATAAAATAATATTTTAACAAATAATCGACTTAAGGAGGCAATTGTATTATGGCAGACCAAGCAGCATTAAAAGCAAAAGTAGACGAACTGGAAGCGAGAGAATGGGATGTGCCGGCTTTAGAAGCTAGAATCAGAAAACTTACCAAGGAAGGGATCCCCAGGAAAAAACTTGACGCCAAGGAAATGAAGGCCAACAAGAAAGCGATACTCGACCATGTCGAGAAACTGGCAGAGGAATACAACTTTATTCTCAAGAATTGCGCCCAGGGGACAGCCCTAGCGCTGATGGAAGAATTCGGCCTGGGCAACATGGAAATCATCAAGGCCCTTACTCCATTTCCCGGAGTCGGTGGAACGGGTGATATGTGCGGAGGCATTACAGGCAGCCTGATGGCATTAGGTCTCTTTTTCGGCGGCGAAGACAGGCTGAATGTTATGGCTATGGACAATACCATAAAGATCTCGCAAAAACTTATGGCAAAATTTGAAAGTATACTTGGCCATATGTACTGCTCCGATATTATTGAAAATATAATTCTCGGCCATCACCTGAATCCCGGTGACAGTGATGAGGCAATGATGCAGTTTTCAAAGGAAAAAGGTTTTGAAAAATGCGGTCTGCCCCCAGGAACCGGCGTGAAGCTCGCTGCTGAGATTATTATAGACAGCATGGAGTGACATAAGAAAAAGTCACTTCTTCACCCTGCATTGTCAGGTATAGAAACCTATATGAAAACTATCCAGGTCTCCATAGAGATGTGAAACATAAGAAGTGATTATTATGTGCAATATTCCCCCTTAAAACAACTAAGGGGGAATTCATTTATATAGAATAATATATAATTTCCATTATCGCACAATTATTTATCATACAAGGCAGGATTAACGTCCCGGCAACAGTCAATCACAATCATGTGTTAAAAATAATTTTACAGAAACCCACAAAATTAAGGAATAGAACATATGGAAAAACAAAGAAAATATCCATATTACGTAGAAAATCCCCTTGAACACAACCGGGTAACGGAATTTCTGAATATATTCGCTGCAATACTCGAGACATCGAGTTACAGGTATATACTGGATCTTTATTCCCGCGTTAAAATGAAGTGTTCAAGGTGTGCTTCAGAATGCCAGATTTACCAGGTCACTAATGATGCCAAAGACATACCCTGTTACCGCAGCAATATTCTTCTCAGGATTTATAAAAGACATTTTACCCTGGGAGGCTGGTTAAAGGCCAAATTTACGGGCGGCAGTGAATTAACTGAAAAAGATATTGATGAAATACTTGAATCATACTGGAACTGTACAGGATGCGGAAGGTGCGTATTAAATTGCCCGCTGGGAATAGATCACAGAATTATTCTCAGGCTCGGCAGATATATTTTAAGCGAAATGGGCATTGTGCCGAAGAACCTGCTCGTTTCCACCAGGGAGCAACTCCAGGGTGAAACCAGGAATACCTCGAAAGTACCTCTTAAAGCGCTTAAAAACACGCTGGAATTCCTTGAAGAAGAAATCGAAGAAATAAAAGGCGTAAAGGTCACTTATCCGATTGATGTATTTGATGCTGAATACGTATTCTTCACACCTGTAAGCGATTACCTTGTTGAAGCCGAGACTCTTATGGGAATAGCCTGTGTGCTTCACGAAGCGAATGTAAGCTGGACAATAGCGAGCATCAATTTTGACGCAGTGAATTACGGCCTTTTCTACAGCGACAGCGTACTTGGCGACCTTCTTTGCAATTTAGCAGACGAAGTCAGAAGAGTAAGAGGCAAGAAAATCCTGATTGGGGAATGCGGACATGCGTACAGGGCTATTAAAGATTTTCTACCCACATACAACGAAGGTGAAGAAATACCTGTTGTAAGCATAATGGAACTCACTTCGAAACTTATTGAACAGGGGAAAATACAATTAGATAAAGATATTATTAAAGAGAAGGTTACTTATCACGATCCCTGCAATGTAACACGTCTCGGAAGGGGGATTGAAGAACCCCGGCAAATAATCAATCACTTTATTAAAAATTTCACCGAGCTTGAATCACATGGGAAATTCAGTTTATGCTGCGGCGGAGGCGGAGGCACAGTTGCAGTGGATGAAGTGAATCCATACAGGATGAATGTATCCGGTAAAATGAAAGCTGAAGAGATGAAAAGATCAGAAGCAGATATAATTATAACACCATGCGCCAACTGTAAAAAGCAGATCGGAGAGCTGATAACACATTACAAGCTTCCGATGAGGCATGCCGGACTGCACGATCTGATATTTGAAGCAATTAAAATGAAAGGTGGAAATTGATATGGCACATTTAATTGAACTCGCGACAGGGCCTTTCTTTACTTTTTCCATATCCCTGATGATACTGGGACTTCTGCGTTTAATATTAAAAACAATATTTGATATCAGAAAGGCTTTAAAGAACGCAGGCGATAAAAATATTCCCTATCTCAGGGTGGTTAGAGAAACAGTAGAATGGATGATACCATGGAGAAATACGATAAGAACCCAGCCTTTTTTCAGCATCGTATCGTTTGTATTTCATATCGGCCTGGTTCTTGCGCCGCTATTCCTTATGGAACATATTATTATATGGAGAAAGCTATTCAGGTTCGGCTGGCCCGCTATGGGGAAAATAGCGATTGATATATTAGCGTTGCTGGCTGTTTTCGGCGGCATTATACTTCTGGGATTCAGGATTATATCCAGGAAGAGAAGAGAACTGAGTTCAGTTCAGGATTATCTGTTTTTAATATTTATTCTTGTACTTTTTATCAGCGGTCATCTTGTTTCCAGGCCATATAACCCTTTAGGGTTTGAAGCCGCAATGCTGATTCATGCCATCTGCGGAAATCTTTTACTAATACTCTTTCCTTTTACCAGGCTCTCTCATTGTGTCCTGTACCCGCTCTTACGGCTGGCATCCACAATGGCATGGCATTTCCCTTCAAACGCAGGCAGGGAACTTAATAAGCTGCTTTACGGACAGGAGAATAAAAAGATATGACCACAGATAATAATAATAACGATAAACAATTTGAGAAACCGGACTTCTTTAAATCATCAAGCGTCAAGCTGCAGAAAAAAAGATCTGTTATTCTTTCAATAAGCACATTGATAATAATAATCATAATTTCCGTTATATTCGCCGGATTTTCAAAAACCAGCGAAAGAACATCAAATCCTGTTAAGGATGCTGTAGGCTGGGATATCCTGCGCATAGACGGCAACAGAAACGGTAAATTCGTAGATTTTGATCATGAATCGCATAAGATAATAGCAGGTGAAGGCAAAGCAGGATGCAGAACCTGCCACCATTTAAGCAAACCAAATGACGGCCCTTCATCATGTTACCAGTGTCATAGCGATATGAACAATACTGTATCAATATTTGATCATAATTATCACGCTAAAATTTATTCAACCGGTCAGTCATGCTCTGCTTGTCATGTAAATACAAATTCCGGTGATTTTGCCAAACCCTGCAGCGAATGTCATGAAGAATATACTAAAAACATCAAATATTATGCTTCTGTCAGAAGCTATAAATCCGCTATGCATACCCAGTGCATAAACTGCCATAAGGAAGAAGATAAAAAAACCGGCGTGGAAACCCTGAGTGATTGCAGCACATGCCATACAGATTGAGAAGACTTTTATTTTAAGTACCGGTTTTACCGGATATACAAAGAAATGCGGGCTATAAGCGCTTATGAATACACCTAAGTCCCGATAAATATATATTGAATTTTATTGCCCGGTTTATAATTATGGCAATAATTAAAAAATGAAAGACCAAGAGGAGGATATTTATTATGCCACAATTGGAAATGGCCGGCTTTACACTGGAAGTTGACGAAAACGGATTTATGCAGGAAACCGATAAATGGAACGAGGAAATTGCGAAAGCGTATGCTGCAAAAGAGAATGTAAACGAATTAACAGAAGATCACTGGAAAGCGATTAATTACCTGAGAAATTATTACCTTGAATTCGGTATTTGCCCTATGATCAGAAAGCTCATCAAAGAGACAGGATTCAAACTTAGCATACTCTACGAGCTCTTCCCTGACGGGCCTGCAAACTCCGCATGCAAGTGGGCCGGAGTACCCAAACCAACAGGATGCGTATAATAATTTCTGCGTATATTCTTATCTTGAATATGCTTTTGTCTTTAAAAACATTTAAGCACATTCAGGAAACAGATAATATTTCAAAAAAAGATAGATCAAAGATCTATCTTTTTTTATTTAACCAGGCAGATTCAAATAAAACATGTTATAAAATTCATCAGCACCTTCCCTTCCCACACGAGCCTTCATAATAACCCTCTTTTCTTAATTTTTTTTTCAAAAACAGGAAAAAAATTAAAAAAATCCATTAAAATCACTCAAAAACACCCAAAAAGTGTAAGGTAAAATCGTATATATAAGGAAAGGGGTATAAAAAGACACAAAGGCTTCGGAGATGATCCGGATATTGAATCATAAGTAAATTATAAAGGAAAAAAACAATGGCAACAGCAACACCAGGCATTTTAATAAAATCGATACACGGCAAAATAGGGAACCTCGTCTTCTATTACAGCCGCGGAAGACAGTGCGTGCGCACGCACGTCATTCCGCGAAACCCGGACACGGAAGCGCAGCGAACTGTGCGCAGCGCCTTTCGCGATGCAGTTTATTCATGGCAGGCTATGACAGAGGATGAGAAACACACGTATAACAGGAAAGCCAGGTACATGAACATGAGCGGATACAACCTGTATATATCAAAATACATGGAAAGAAATATCCGGGCTGTGGCAAACGAAGATAAAGCCTCAACGGGTTATGAATCCGTTGTTCAGCCCTTATCCTTTAACCGCATCCCCTCCGTTTCAAAGACGTATTT
Organism: uncultured Leptospirales bacterium; assembly: GCA_964631555.1. Classification (GTDB taxonomy): domain Bacteria; phylum Spirochaetota; class UBA4802; order UBA4802; family JAFGDQ01; genus CAZVYR01. The sequence goes on along the minus strand of CAZVYR010000047.1, from coordinate 5,043 downwards.
GAAAGGAACATGCATAAATTCATATACCGGGAATATAATAACACATCCGGGATGAAAAAATCCCGGCTCTACGTTTACATAACAAATATTTTATTTATTTTAATAATAAATCATACAAAAATATATTGAAAACATGCCAGTGTCTTGATTCCCTTTTGATTTCTCAATATGATCTGTAATAAACCACAGATGATCGGCGATCGCTCTCTTTGCTCTTTTTTACTGCTTTCCCATACTCGTGATAAGATATCAAAGTTGTTCTTTAAGAGAAATACTTATTTTATAAAGACTTACAGATGTAATTTTTAATGTATCTTCAGGATAGATTCACCAGATAATATGCTGCTGATTCTTTCAATATTTAATGAATAGAATAATATAATAATTTGGTGAAACGAAAGCCCTAGTCCGGCTCGTATCAACCAGTATTTATACTTATATATCAATGTTAGAAGAACATAAGTTAATGCCCCCTGATAAAAATTCATCCCGGACCATTGGTTCAATAAAAGCATAAAACAAATATGAATTGACGAAATCCTTATTAATAGCTTATATTAAAATAAAAAATTTACAGGAGTCTGTATATAAATGTTAAATACTACAGAAATCATATCCAGCCTTGAAAAGGATAAAAAAATTAGTATTTCTTTTCATTATCATACCGAAACCCTGTTGAAATCTTTTGATGCATTATTTTCAAAACTACTGGCCAAAGTTGACAAAATTTATTTGCTCGATTCAATAATAACGATAATGAGGGAAATTATCTCGAATGCTGTTAAGGCAAATTCCAAAAGATATTACTTTAAAAAACTGAATCTGAATATCCACGATCAGGCAGCATACACAGAAGGAATGAAAAACTTCAGAATGGATGTAATAGGTTCAGAAAACATAGAAAAAAACTTAAAAAACACCGATTTCAGAGTAATGCTTTCCATAGAGATGGTGGAAACAGGGATCAATATCATAGTCGAAAATAACACAATAATCCTGCCCGAAGAATTAAAAAGAATTGATCTGAGAATTAAAAAAGCCAGGGAATATAAAGATTTCACTGACGCGTACGACGAAATATATGACGAAACCGAAGGAGCCGGGCTCGGTATTGTTCTCATTATCCTGCTCCTTAAAAATTCAGGAATAGGTGAAGAGAGCTTCGCCATCTCAAGCAACGGTAAAGTAACACAAAGCAAATTCACTCTGCCTCATGAATTAAAACCTCAATCTGTCACAACAAAGATCAAAGAGCAAATAATAAAAGAAATAGACGGCCTGCCCACTTTCAGTGATCACATAGTGGAATTGCTCAGACTATGTAAAGACCCTGATGCGTCTATTGAACAGATAGTAAATAAAATAATTGTAGACCCGGCCTTAACTTCCGACATCCTTAAATTATCAAATTCGGCAGGCTTCATCACAGGCAAAAAGGTCGAGCATATAAATGAAGCACTCATGATTATCGGCTTTTCAAATCTTTATGATCTCTTACTTATTACCGGGACAAGGCAAATACTGGAAAAAAGATATAAAAAATTCCATGAGATATGGAATCATTGCACAAGGACAGCATCCTATGCCAGGCAGATTGCGCAAAAATATACCAGGCAAAGATACGCTGAATTCGCTTTTCTCGGAGGCCTGCTGCACGACCTTGGCAAACTCGTGCTCCTGGCTACTGATACCAAATTCACAAGCTGGATATCCGATCTTACAAAAGACAGAAAAATAAGAACATCAACTGTTTTAGAAGAAGTAACCATAGGGATCAGTCACCCGGCAATAGGCGAATTGATGGCGAAAAAATGGAACTTCCCTGATTACCTGGTAGAAGCCATCAAGTATCATCATTGCCCGCTGAGTGCAGATGCGAAGGCTTATGAATATATTTTTCCTGTTTACCTTGCTAATATGTTGTGTGGATTTGAGACAGGTAAATACCACTACTTTTACCTGGAAGAAACAATACTTAATAAATTCAAGCTCTCTTCCAAAAAAGCTGTTGATGAATTGCACATGGAACTTAAAAATAATTATAAAGAATGACCCGTACAGGAAAATAACGAAAACTAATATAAAAAATCTATATCCGCCACCCCGGCCGGGGTGGCGCTGACACAGTTTAATAAACTTTCAACTACCAATGGCAACATATAAACTTACCGATACACCGTCAGGATACAAAACACTGCTCTATATCGACTCCCGTGAAGTCAGGCTGCACTCAGCTTATGATCCGCTTAAAGAAGCCGGAAGGACAGTTGACTCATTCCAGCCCGGAAGATCAAACCTTATAATCGTTGCCGGACTCGCGCTGGGATACCATATAAAACTGCTCAAAGAAAAATATCCCGGGCATTTAATAATCGTAATTGAACAGGCAAAAGAAGTAATAGACCTTGTCCGGAAATCATTCCCGGATCATCTTACGAATATACCGGTCATCTCTTCATTAAAAGACCTGCCTGCCATATTTGAAACAATCGATATAACAACATTAAGAGGCGCGTCTTCATATATCCACAGGCCTTCATATACACTGTCAAAAAAATTTTATGACATGATATTAGCAGACATAAAAAAATACATATCTTCAAAATTCAGCGACCTCCTGACAAGATTCGAATTTGAAGAGAACTGGATCGATCATCTGTTTAAAAATATTCATAACTTATATCTCACGACACGGGTCTCCGCGCTTTTCGGAAGCTTCAGGAACATACCGGGTATAATAGTTTCCGCAGGCCCTTCATTAAAAAAAAACATCAGTCTTCTCAACCATTTAAAAGATAAAGCTCTTATCGTATGTGTTGATACTGCGTTAATGGTCCTGCAAAAAAACAACATAACCCCGCATATAGTCATGACCCTCGACTCCCAAAAACACAGCGTGAAACACTTTCATGGACTAAAAAACAATGACTCCATTCTACTGGCTGATATTGTAAGCTGCCCGAGAATTATTGAAACATATAAAGGATATAAACTAATAAGCACAACCTCAAAATATTATACAAATGAAAACGGAAAAACCACACGGGAAACAACACCCGTATGGGACTGGATTGAGCAGTTTACCGGGCCAATCGGAGATATCCAGTCCGGAGGTTCTGTTGCAACGAGCGTCTTCGACCTTTTATTAAACCTCGGCTGCAGCCGGATAATCCTCGTGGGGCAGGACCTCGCTTACACCGGAAGGGAAATCCATTGTACAGGGACACATCATAATAACGGATGGCTGCCGACATTATCCCGGTTTATTAACCTGGAAACAATAAATCAGAATGTAATACGAAAAAGAAAAATAAAATATGTTGATGCTTATAACGGCAAAGATAAAGTGATCTCGGATTTTGTTTTCGATATTTACAAATACTGGTTTAAAGACTCCTCCGGGAAAATAAACATTCCGGTTATCAATGCTACGGAAGGCGGAGCCAGAATTGAAAACACAAAAGAAATAAGTCTAAAGCAGATAGTTTCAACCCTTGATTCTCTGAATGAAAGTCCGGATGAAATACTGAGATCCGTTACCCGTAATTCTAACAATAAAGTGAAAAATCCGGAAAAACTAATTAACGGCATAACAAAAGCATTGAGTGAATTGAGCGAGCTCAACACGAAATACCGGGACAATGACGGATCTTCGTCATCTGAAGAGATCATAGCCCATATAAATAACATCAGCATATCCGGATTAATCAAACCCTTCCTGCGTAAAACCTTTATATATCTCGCGAGAAATCCTGATCTATCCAGGGAAAAATCTTCCGAATTACTGTTAAACGAGATTAAAGCATCATCCGGAAAAATCATTAAGATGCTTGAAGAATGTAAACAAAATCTCGAAAAAATCCGATAAATAACTGAAAAGGTCTTTATCAGCAATCTTCCCGGAGGAAAGCCCATCCCGGAAGCAAATTAAATAATCAAACCTGTATATATTCTGATGAAATTTAAAATATATTCTAAAATGATCTGCATAATTTTTATTGTCACATTAACCGTATCAGCATCCATCGAAGATGATATATCCACAGCCGGATCAGTACATATTAACTGGCAGAAAGGATATATTACTTCCATGGGGAAAGGAAAAATAGTTTTTGATAACAACGGCCAGCCTGTTGATGCAGTCACAAATAAAGTAATATCCTTAAACCGGGCAAGAAAAGACTCCTACAATACCGCTAAAGAAACGGCTCTGATAAATATGGTGGACGCAGTAAAATACCTGCAAATAGATCCGCAAAACAACTACATCGATTTAGTAAGAAACAATGAAATAATCCAGAAAGCTATTTCAGAAAAAATATATAACAGGATTTCTTACAAGGAATCCCCTTTTAATTTTGATTCTTCTGTCTGTGAAGCAAGACTAAGTTTCGGAAATATAATAGAATCTATTCCTTTTGATTTCCCGTCAAACGACTTCCCGATGAAAGCGGATATACCAATCTCGACACCATACAGCAGTCTCATAGTGGATTGCAGGGACCTTACAATAAAACCTATGCTTCTTCCGTCTGTTTATAGTGATGAAGGCCTTGAGATTTACGGGAAAAATTTCATTGAGAGTTCCTTTGCCATAAAAGGCGGTATGGTTACGTATTGTTATAATGAATACCAGGCTAAAAGCGACAGCCGTGCCGGGCAATTTCCGTATTATGCAGCAGCGATAAAAAGCATAAAAAACTGCCCCGTAATTTCAGGTAAAGACGTCAGAAGGATATTCAGCAGTCAAAAAACAATAAATAATTTGAAAAAGTGTAAAGTTATTCTTATTATAAATAGTGAAGAGAGATAAATTATCTAAGTAATATGCTTCTGAGAAACAAAAAGGAAAACCATCTGTTCTTATTGCTTATTATTGTTTCTTTAGTATTTATCCCCGCCCTGCGCGCGGGCGGTACCGCCCCTGGGTCACTAAAGTATTAGGATGCACTATATGAATCCTGTAATTAAAATTATAAACCAGGTACTAATTATTATAAACAGGCTTATTGATAACCTGAATAAAAAGACTATAGAGACAAT
>CAZVYR010000046.1:0-16587 GCA_964631555.1 uncultured Leptospirales bacterium | reverse complement strand
TTCGATAAAAGCGATAAGAACAGGCCGGTCTTTGAATCGGCTTTCAGGCTGGGCGCGTATAATACCCCTGTCCGGTTCAGGAAGACTTTTCTGACACCCTTGAATTTCATGATATCCTATAATCTCGTTTTTGATCCTGCAAGGGACTATCTCAGGATAAATCATTTTGATGTTTCTTTCCTGGGGAGCAAGTGGCTTAGTCTTGCAGGGGAAGTAAATAAGGTCACAACAGACCAAAGGTTTAATATTAAAGTCAAAGAAAGCAGGATAGTGCTTTCCGATCTGTATCCGTATTTTCTCAGTTTTACAGGAGACCGCAAAACAAGATTCAACGGCGAGATATCACTCTATCCTCTTTCTGTTGAAGGCAGCCCGTCGGATATGAATATCAAGGGCCAGGTCAGCTTTAAGAATATTTCTTTTAAAAATCCTGCTGCCGAAGTTTCTATCCCTGTTCTGAAGTTTTCCTATGATGTTAAAAAAAGAAACGATAATATGAGACTATCAGCGAATCTTGATATGCAGCATCTCCTGGCCGGGATTGGCAGGGACAAGCTCGGTGATAATGCCGTTAAATGCGATATGGATATTTCTTCTTTCGATAATTTCAAAAGGCTGGAGATAAATAAATTTGCATTTTATATAATCAATCCTGCGTTAAAAAAAACGGCAATCGATCTTGGAATAGACGGGAAGATAAATCTTGACAGGGAATTATCAGGGAGTATGCGGATTAGCAGATTCAGGTTTATTAAGAATAATTTATCGGAAGGGATAAGGAAAAAATTTCCGGCAGCAGTACAGCTTGAAAAGCCTCTTGATGTAAGCATGCTTTTGAAATTCGCGCTGTCGGGATCTAAAACAGCAGCGGATCTGAATATGTTAGTCAGCATTCCGGATTATAACCTGCCTGATTTGAGAATAACGGCTAATGCAGCACAGGATATTGAAAAACAAAGGATATGGGTTAACAGCTTGGACATAGGAAGCAAAGCAATGGGTCTTAAGATATCCGGGAGCGGCACTGTCGATACAGTAAAGCCTCCGTTCTCCGACTCGGATCTGAAGCTGGTTGTTGAACTTAATTCACCTGAGATGAAACCTGTGTTTGCTCCCTGGGAAGTATCGGGCCTGTTGCAGCTTACTGCTATATTGAAAGGCGGCCTTGAGACAGGGCGTGTCTCAGGCACAGTCAAGGCTGTTGATCTGTTTGTAAAGAACGAAGAGAGCCTGTTGTCAGTAGAAGAAATAAATATGGACTTTCCTTTTGAATACTCCTTTGTCCCCGGGCCTGTGGAGTCAAGGATAGGTGTGGACAAGTCTCTTGTTATTGATAATGAAAACTTCCAAGCGAAAGATAATTTTACAATAAAATCCGTTAAAGCAAAACACCCGGCCAGGAACCTGCGCTTTGAGTATATGAGGGATTTTGCTGCCGGCATGTTCTTTAAGAACAATGCATTTGAGATCACCAGGATGAAGATGTACGTTATGGACGGTTCAGTATACGGAAGGGATATTATTTTTTATCTTGCGGACATGAAGAAAAACAACATGGAATTTAACTTGGTTCTTGATATTACTAATGTAGACATCGGCAAACTGGATGATCCCGATCCTGCTCATAAAACATGGGACGCGGAATTGTCGCTAAACGCCAGTCTTAAAGGAAAAGGTATTGATATAAAAAAAGCCGTGGACTGGAAAGGCTATATCAACCTGTATAAAGTAGGGAACAAATTCGCGAACAAGCTTTTTAAAGGCATAAACGAAGAGCAGGGCAAATCCAAGCTCGGTGAGGCGCAGGTCGTACTGGACAATTCGATGAGTATAAAAGGTTTTAATTTTAATGTAGACCTGGATTTTGCTTACCCGGAAGTTATTCTTGCCAAAGCAGGTCTGATAGGCCAGATTGTCTGGATAAAGGATAACAGGATCAAGTATGACAGGATACTTATAAGAGACCTGTTAAATAAAATAATGTAATTATTATGGTGTGATATGAATAACAAGATATATTTTTTTATCGTATTGCCTTTTTTTTTGAGCTGCGCTATATCTCAGCCCGCACTATATATCACAGGAGAAAAGACTTCTGTTGAAAAACATATTGTGGGAGACTACCAGGAAATAGAAAAGGACGCCTGGATCATCTCGTCCGTGGATACAGACATCCAGAAGGGAGGAGGATTATTCGCCGCAGCCGGGGATGAAGAACTGCTGACAGCAATGAGGATAAGAGAGTTCCACCTGGACAGGATAAGGGATTATAAGAACCAGGGTGCCATAGGAGAGGACAATGACGGTTTTATAGCTTACAGGAAAACGGATAAATATGAGAACGATAATGCTCTGAAAAAAACACTGTTCACTGTGATAGAAGAGGAGAATAAAGCAAGAAGAACCATATTTGTAAAATCATTAAAAAAAACAGGGGAGCATGATATTATTCAGGAGGAAATACAGGCATTCGGAAAACTTTTTGCGGAAGAACAACGCGCTTCAGCCCTGAAAAACGACTGGATACAGGATAAGTCCGGGGAATGGATCAGAAAGAAATGAGAATCAGGAATATCATTATTGTAATAATATTCGCGGTTATTTTAAACAGTATGTCTGCTGTATTAGCCGTGGAAAAAAAAGAGGAAGCTTTTAATTATAATAAGCTGATCCATGATGAATTTAAATTAAAAGTCGGAAGTGTTATACCTCTTACAATATGGCAGTCGGTTGAGACAGATGGGATATTGACTACTGACGGCAAATATCTGTTTTTTTCATCCGATAAGGATAGGGGTAATTTTGATATTTACGTAAGAGCAATGAGCGATATTACCACTGTAAGGATAACCGAGCATTCATCCAGGGACACTGATCCTGCTATCTCCCCTGACGGGAAATATTTGGCTTTTGTGTCCCAGAGAGAAGATCCGGAAGGGGATATATATATTTTAAAACTTGATATAGAAGACCTTGTAAAAAAGACGAGAGAATCCGTTTCAGGTGTTGGTGCCATAGATTCCGCTGCCCGCAATCTGACCATGTACAAGGACCCTCAGTTAAAATCTATTAAAATAATCAAGGATGCGTCGCCTGTCTGGTCACCTGACGGCAGCCGTATCGCCTTTTCGTCAGCAAGGGACGGGATTGAAAATATCTGGCTGATGGACAGGAACGGGGAAAACCTTACCCAGCTTACAAAGAAAGGCGGTATGTATCCCAGGTTCTCGAACGACGGGGCAAAGCTGATCTTTATTTCATACAGAGATAAGGGCAGCAACGGTGAAGTTTATATATTGAATATTGCTACGCATAAAGAAGAAAGAGTTACAAATACTCCTGATATTGAGCTGCATCCCGGTTTTTTTGGAAATGATAATGAAATTGTATATACATTGATCGACAGGGATACCAACAAAGACAGAAAGATCGATCTCAATGACAATTCGGTACTGCAGTATAAAAATTTAACAACCGGTATTGAGTATCAGCTTACCCTTTATTCAGAGTCTTCATTCCATCCTGTATGGTTTCCTTTTTATGAAGGTATAATAGTATATTCCAATCTTGCCAATGAGAATATCAATGTAAACTTCATACCGGATTATGGCATTATTCCCAAAAGGCGAAGCGCCGGACTTCAATACGATTTATCCGAACAGTATCTTATAGAATATGATGATATCAGCAGATATCTCCTAAGCCTTGAAAGGGTATTTTATTATTTTGGAAACAGTACTGATCTTGAGTCCAGGATTTATGTTTCGCGAGCCCTTGGCGAGGCTGCCAGGATTTATTTGCAACAGGGAGACAAAGAGGATTCGGTAAGGGTACAGGAGATGTTATCCAGTATCTCGAAGAATGAATCGGATTACAGCAACATTATAAGCAGATATATTGACAATCTGTTACAAGGAAAGCCCGGTGATCAAATCTTTATAAAAGCTCTTTCCGATCCGGCTATTAAGGAAAGGAACAAAGCGCTGCTTCCTTTTCTTTTTGAAGATCTTGGAGATGAATATCTGCACCTGAAAAAACAGGATGATGCAGTAAAGACCTACGCGAATATTATCAGGGATTACCCTGATTTTAAAAGGATAATCTATGTCCATTATAAGCTGGCAAGTCTTACTAATAAGACATTGCGCGAGGGGATATCTCCTTCTTATATCAAAGTGTTGTCTTCAGGTTACCTCTTCCCCAGGGTTGATGCAATAAAGGATATACTGAAAATATTCAAGACTGAAAGAGACCCTGATAGAAGAATAAAAATCGCAAGGGAAATGTTTGAGAAGTATAAAAATACCAAGTATGCGCCTGAGCTTTTTCTATACATAATCGGAAGTACATATTTTAATATAGGGAATCCCGCAAACGCGAAAAAGACTTTAATTGAAGCCCTTAATTTCCCCAGGAAATCAACTTACATGTATTATAAGATTAATATTCTGCTTGGGAAGATCGCTGAGAATGAAAAGAATTATATTGAAATGGAAAAGTATTTATTCGAGGGAGCTGATAATTATGCCAGAAGATATAAAGAAGACAGCCACAGAGATGTAGTACTCAAGCTGATCAATTATTACGAAGAGTACGGCGAAAGGGCTGAATCAGCCGGCGATTATAAAAAGGCTGAAGAACTTTATCAAAAGTATGTCTCAACTGTCAAATACCTTCATGCCAGGAAGATATTCCCGGATATATACAACGAATATGCCCCGCGCGCACATATTTTATATATCGATGCATATTCCGATTCCAGAGGGAACAAACATTCCGAACTTCTGAAGCTGGAATATAAATATGATAAAGAGGATAATAATCTTGGACAGGCCAGGCTCGGGCTGGACAAAGCGCATATATATGGGCTTGCTTATATCTTCTCCAAGCTCGCGACCACAGGAGAGACGCCTTCATTTCTTGCCGTTGGTGCTATTTTAAATACAGAGCTTGAAGAGAAGCTAATTAATTTCAGCAAGGCAACGGAGCAGGTGGAATGGGCGTTGTTCATGGATGATACATTCATTGATCCTGAGATACTAAAAGGATGGATATATCAGTACGTGGATTTTATGAGGAATGAAGATGAAAAAGCAGGCGCTAAACACAGAGACCTGTTCAATAAATATTTTCCTGAATATTTATGGGAGAAGAATATTACTAATTACGAAAAAGCTCTAGAGATAAACAACGAAAATAAGTACCCGGAGAAAGAAGGTGATCTGCATCTGAATATCGCGAATAGTTTTTTCTTACTGAAAAACTTTCAAAGAGCATTTACGCATTACAAAGAGGTTCTGAAATATAAAAAGATTTTTGATTCAAATATACAGGAAGCTCTTTTCTATTATCATCTTGGGTATTGTTACTGGCAGAATGGCGAGCCTGCGAAAGCAAGGGAAGAGATGCGAAAGACAATGCGTATATATGATTTAATTTATTCAGGTAATCATAAAAAATATAAATTCCAGACATATTTTCTGTACAGGTTCTTCGCGTTGTTCGACCGGGTTGAAGGTAATTATAAAAGCGCTATTAAATGGTTCACCTCAGTAATGGACTTCTCAAAAAAATATAAAATTAAAATCGACAGGGCAAGATACATTCAGGAGATTGCGTATTGTTATAAAGAGCTTGGTGAGACAAAGACAGCTCTTGCATATCTGAAGATGGCGGACAGCCTGTTGAAGAATTACGATTTGATCCAAAAGGATTATTCAATTAAGCTTGAAATGTTCGGAGTTGTGCGCTTCGGGATATGGGATCTCGGGCCTGATGCGTTTGTTATAGGTAATAGCAGGATTTATGATGAGTTGGATACTGTTCAGAAAAGGCTCCTGAACGCTGCTCTGGAATATGAGATACATTACGAAAACGGTGAACTGCACGAGTCAATCGAGTGTTTACAGAAAAAGCTCCGTATAATAGGGGACCGTGAAGATAAACTTTATACAGAAACAAAGATCAAAACCTTAAATAATATCGGGTACTGCTATTTCAGGTTAGGTGATTTTGACAATGCAGGTGAATTCTTTGAGCAGGCGCGGGATTTATCTGCTGAACCCGATGTAAATGATCTGGAAGGCATATTTATCTCTACCCGCAATAACGCGAATTTATATTCCTTTATGCTTGAAAATCATATCAGCACAAAAGACCCGGTAGATAGCATTGATTCATTGATCAACCAGATTTCCGACTACCGGAGTTCTTTTGAAACAAACAGGTTCAATGAGGAAATGAAGAGCCTGAAAGAGATAGCCGGAGCTCAGAAAAGAGAGATAAGCGATAATGAGATCAGGGATATTAAAGACAGGGTAGCTGAAGAAACACGTTCAAGATATTATTCTCTTGATATCACTGCCGGTGTACTGGAGTACCAGAAAGCCGGGCTTCTCGTCAGGGATCTGAAGAACGGCACTCACGCAGGTGAAGAGCCTGGTACGGTCATGGAACAGGCATTCTCAGATTATAAAAATAAAAATAAAATTTTCAGGTTATATTATGATGCGGCCTCAAGGTTTGAAAATGCCGCACAGAAAGCGGAGTCACTGTCGTCAAAAAGGCTGCTGGTGAAACTCCTTTTAAACATCGCCGGCGGTCAGGCGAAGATAGGATTGATAGATGATTCATATAACACATATCTAAGTGCACTTGACTATGCGTCAACATATTACTATGAAGATCTTTTATGGATCACTCATTTAAGAATAGCCGACTTTCTTATCGCACATGGGCAGCAGGTTGAAGGGGATGCATATAAATCCCTGGCACTGGACTATTATAAAAATTCCGCGGATATTGTTAAGGAACTTCCGATGCTGTATACCGGTGAAATAAAACGGGTAAAATATCTGTACAAGCGTTACACGAAACTCCTTGCGGATTCCGGAAAGTCTGCCGAAGCTCTTAAAGTATCTGAGAATGGATATGGAGTATTAAGAATTATGCAAGTTGCCCTGGAGTCCCCGAAATTCCATAATGACATTGATAACGATTATTATCAAGAATATGTGAAACAAGCCAGGGATATCCATTACTCCAAGCGCGATCTTTCTGTATATATTGAGTCAGGTGAATCCGATGCTGAAAAGATTTCAGCTTTGAAGAAAATAATTTCAGACAAGGTCGCCGGGTATAAAAAGTTTATCGCGGACACCGGGAAAACAAGACCTTTCTTTACTACCTATATTTCTCTGCCTGAAAACAATATTCCAAAATATGATAACGCGGTTTTATACAAGTTTATAGATTCGGACAACGGGCTTTATGCATGGAAGATCGACTCCGGGAAAATTCAATTTCAGGAACTTTTTTTCGGCCGGCAGGAAAGCGGAAACCCGTTAAAGACTGTCGCTGAATTCATGAATGACGGCAATGCCGGCAAGTACAGGTTCGTAATACTGAATGAAACATCTGTCCGTATTTTCGAAGAAAGCGTATCGGGTAATACTAAAATACCGCCTTTCATGTATATCCCGTGTATAGAAAGAGCAGCGTATTACATGTCTGCCAATAATATAAATTCAGAGGATGCCTTTTATGACGGCAATGGATTAGCCGGCTTACCTTCCCCGGCTTTTTTCTTTAACAGGAGACTAGAGCCGGCCTTTGCCATACTGGATATTAATGGCCGTAATATCGATTATATTAACCAGTTAATTGAATCCTCGCTTTATTCCGGCATCAGGACAATGCTTATTTATTATAATTACAAGGATGCTCCTGATGAAGCCGCTTTGATTGCCGAAGCTTCTTTAAAATCTTTTGATACAGTTTCCCCGGAAAACCGGGCCTTGTTAAGGATCGGTTTTAAAGGCTATACACCGCAGCAAAGAAAGGATATCGCGGGATCATTTAAAGAAAAACAGTACAATAAATTTCAGCAAAGCCTTGCCGGGGATGACCCGGATTCCGCTGAACTCTATTTAAATAAATGGAGAGATATGGGCCTTTCCGAAAATGAAAGAACCGAATATCCTGCCGGCATGTCGATGATTGAATTTATTCGCGGAAATATAATCAGCAGTATTTCTTATAATGACCGTGTAATGCTTTCTTTAAGTGAATCATCCCCTGCTTATCTTAAAGCCTTATCAAATAAAATATTCCTTTTACTATACAAGGGCGATTTTCAGGAAGCGGATACTTCTGTAAACCAGGGAGTGCAGAATAAAGTTTTTAATGATACTATCGATCATAAAATATACCGGTCAGTTATTGATATGGCAGTCAGAGGAATCATCCCGTCTGTTATGGAGTGCAATGAAATTATAAAAGGAAAATCAATACTGCCCGGAAATAAGCTTAAACTGCTTTACGCAGAATTCTTAAGTCTTTTCGGAAAAACAGAGCTCGTTAATGTATGCCTGGAAAAATGGGAGAATAATTATACAATTACTGAAAGGGAAATCCTGAAACTCGCGTTCCTTAAAGGGAAAGCAAGCGGCTCTTTTATTCTCAGCCCGAGAGCGGGCGAAGTTCTGTCTGTTCTGGACGGCAAAAACGGTAATCTGAAAAACAAAGCCGCATTAACAATGCTTAGTGACGGCCAGTATGACAGCATGTCCGTTTATCCTGTATTTTTTGCGATAAAGGATTTTACTAAAAATATAAGATTTGATATGGCGGTCAGCCTTTTATCGGAAGTAGATGTAAAAGAGATCAGGGGGAAAGCGCTCTGGCTTGATACCCTGCAACTGCTCGTTCTCATGACCAGGCTATATAAAGCAGAAGAAAGATATAACGATGCCCTGAACACTGTCAGGGAAATGAACAATCTTACTGAAGAAATCAGCTTTTCCAGTCTGCTCAGGATTTATAAATATAAAGAAGCGGCATTCCTTTCCAGGCTGAAAAAATATAATGAATCATATACAACCGCGCTTTCAGGCATAGCATTGCTCGATAAAAAGGACGATCTCTATGTTAAATTTCAGCTTCTCCTCATTGAGGAGGCATTATATCTCGGCAGGTTCGAAGAAGCGGTAATGATGGCAGCGGAAATCGAGCCGGATATACAAAGGAATGAATATAAATATGTTTTTTACCTTCTTAAATCAAGGATCGAACTGTTAAAGATCATCAATAAAGGAAATATAACTAACGCGGAATGGCAGAAGATCGAGAAGCTTATCTTATCCTCGTTACAAATACTCGATGCTTCTCCGGAAGTTATTTACCAGTTCAACAGAATCGACCTGGTCAATGAGGCGCTGGATCTGCTGATATCCTACAGCATGAGCAGGAAAAAAATACGGGGCTCCCTGTTATTCGCGGAAGTAAAAAAGCAGATTAATCTACGCTCTAAATATCCCGGCCTGGTATCCGGGAAAGATGTGCCTGAAAAAATATTAACTGAATTTAAAGCCATTGCCGGTAACCAAAAGAGCATGGAGTTTATCAAACTCTTTAAAGAATACCCCGCGCTTTATACAAAAGCGCTTGCCCCGATACTGCCTCTCGAAGTCTTTCAGAAGCAGATAAATCCGGACTCACTTGTTGTTTATCTTACAGCCAATGTAAACGACATATTGTGCTGGTTTATTTCCCGTGATTCAGTAGAAAGCCTGAGACTTAAAGACGGATACGAAAAAGTAAGTGCGATTTTAAGTCAATATGATAATATCTCTTTAAATACAAAAATAACAAGGAATATATCGCGGGAATTATTTAATATGTTCAGGCCTGTCTATAAATATTTCAAAGACAGGCACAGCCTTATTATAGTGACTGATAATGCCCTTGAAAGAATCCCTTTCGAGATCATAGGAGAAAGGGATATGCTCTCCGAAACTTTTAATGTAGCTTATCTTACTTCAATACTGTCTTCATTCCTGAAACATAACACGGAAAACAGGAAAGTAAGTTTTATAGATAAAGAGAGCCGGGATCCCAAAAATTGGCTTGAGTCGGATTTTATATACCGGCTTGAGACAGTAGCAGTTAAGGAGTCGGGAATTGATTATGACTACCCTGCTATCGCAACAGGGATCGCTCATCTTAATACCGATATTTTATTTGATTCTTTTAAGGGAAGCTTATATATTAAAGGAAGTTTATACAGTAACGTTATTAACGCGGGAATTGCTTATATGCCTGTTTATAATATAAACAATATAAGCTTTAACGAATTCGCGCTTATAAACTCGCTTGCCGGTGTTAAAAGAGTGATTATAAATAACGCGGGGATACATGATCTGAACAATGCTTTTTTTGTATATAATTTTTATAAAACCCTGAATAAGGGATCAGGGATCACGGTTTCTTTCAGATTCGCGAAAGAATCCCTGCAAAAGGAAAAGCGTTTTTCAGATCCCGTATACTGGTCAAACATCAGGTTATACATAAACGGAATGTAAATATTGAAAATTATTAAACGGAGGATTGGATATGCAGATAAAGAATAATAAAATCAGATCAGTTGTTTCGTATTCTGCTGCGGTAATAATGTTTCTTTTTATATTTGCGGTAAGCTACGGATATTCCGCTGAAATATCTTTTATGGGCGGTGATGTAAAGGTTATCAGGGGAAACAAAGAAATGAAAGCCGGCTTTCAGATGAAGCTTATAACCGGGGATATAGTAAAAACAGGTAAATTATCCTTTGCTGATGTTTCATACGAAGGCGGTACTGTCATCAAAATAAGGGAGAACAGTACTGTAACAATAGGCAATAAAAGTATCACCGATTCCGATACCATGTCCGTTAACAGGGGAATCATAAGTGCTAAATTCGCAAAAATAGAGAAAGGGCCTGCTGGCAAGATCTATACACCCACAACTGTCTGCGCTGTTAGAGGCACTGAGTTTGAAGTCGCTGTAAGCGAAAGCGCGGATTCAAAGGTTCAGCTTAACCAGGGTCTGCTGGATATTTTGAACTCTTACGGCAGTCAGCCGATAAAGGAAGATCAGGGCGCGGAAATCGGGTTAGGCGAAGGCCCGGTAAAGACCCAGAGCGATGATCTGAAATTATGGCAAGAAGGTAATGAAGCTAAGCTTGAAAGCAATCCTGAAGAGCAGTCTGATGCTTTTGAAAAATATCTCCGGGATTCCTCCAAACGAAGCGAAGATACATCGCAAGAAATAAAAAAGCTGGAGAATAAAAAGAGCACTACTGCCATGGGCGGCAAAGAAAAGATGGAACAAGCGAACACAGAGATAGAAAGCCTGCACAGCAGCGTGGAGGACGACCTGTATATGAGCAGCGCGGCAGACAATTCCATAGATGGCATATTAAACAGGTTCGGCAAGGACAAAAAGGATATATACGATAATTTTCTTAGAATAAAAAAAGAGTCAAATAAAGTCCTTGAACAGCAGAAGAAGAACTATGAAGCCATAGCAGCCATAAAAGAAGCATACCGGAAGGCGTATGAAGATATCATGCAAAAACATAAAGAAGCCGTGGATAAGATCAGGCAAAGCACAGACACAGAGCAGTATAAGCCAAAGAAGTAAACCGGCACAGGGGGCATTCCCAACGCTGCCAGGCGATTGCCCTCGCCCGACCCGGCGGGTGAGGGTAAGACGGTCTACTATTGCTTCCCCTCCGTTTCATATTCGTGTTAAAGTCGCTTCCTCTCCGTTTCAGCTTCGTGTCAGATTCGTCTCCCCTCCGTTTCCACTCCGTTTCAAAGTCGCTTCCCCTCCGTTTCATATTCGAATAGTAGAGGATGCGCACCTGGTCAGGAACCGGAACACGGCGAATCCTGCTTAGAATTTATTGATGATCCTTTTCTGGTAGAACTTGGGCATGGCAAGAAGCACCTCAACAAAGCATGCCATCCAGCATTTGGGGCATTTTCTGTAACCCTCAAGGTCCTTCGCGTATCCGTCCGTCTTTAATATCTCCTCAAGCGAAGACCTGTGTATGTTCCCTATGGGGTTTCTTGAACAGAGAGATACATCCCCGTTGGGATCAACGAATATCTTGTAAGTTTTAAACACACCTGTAAGATAAGGGCAGTATTTATCAGTTTCGTTCTTAACAAACCGCGGAATATTCAGCAGAAAATCCCTTGAACTCGCTATGTTTTTTTTCTTTGCTGCAAGAGCGATCACCTGTTCCAGCTTTTCGCTGTAATGCAGGGATTGCAGCTCCGGATTATTCTCGTCC
The DNA here is from genome assembly GCA_964631555.1 of uncultured Leptospirales bacterium. Taxonomy (GTDB): domain Bacteria; phylum Spirochaetota; class UBA4802; order UBA4802; family JAFGDQ01; genus CAZVYR01. The sequence goes on along the minus strand of CAZVYR010000046.1, from coordinate 4,469 downwards.
TGGTAAAAGAAACAATTCCACGGCGCAAGTGTCTGTGTCCACCCGTACTTCTCAGACATCTCCAGGATATCCGGAATCTGGTCAAGGTTCTGGTCGCAGATCACAGTGTTCACATTCAGGGTGGAATTAGAATTAAGCTCTTTCCTTAATTCCGTTACAAGCTCAATGTTTTTCAGCACCCTTGAGGAAACGTCCTTCGCGCCCCTCAGCTTATCCGCAGTTTTGCCGAACCCGTCAAAGGATGTACCTATTCTTATATTATTTTTCAAAGCAGCTTCAGCAAACGGCCTTATGATCTTTTCAGCAGCATAAAGATTAGAATTAACATTCACGCCGAAAGGAAATTTCCCGGCAGCGTATTCAAGAATAGCAGGGATATCCTTAACAAGCGACGGCTCTCCTCCAGACAAAGTAAGCGAAGCTATGGAATAAGGTTTAAGCTTTTCAAGCAGATCCCTGAACTCATCAAACGAGACCGTGACACCTTTACCCTTGCCCACAATCACTGCATTGCACATAGGGCAATTCTGGTTGCAGACATTCGTAACATTCATGTTAAGGTTAAAAACCAGGGGCTTCCCGGTAACATATCTCCAGAGATAGCCAGCCGAAGCCTTTGCAATCTTCCCTGTTTTTATTTGAAATATCTTAGGTTTATTCATTGCCAACATCCTCTGATTTATTGACCACTCCACTGTAAAAAAGGATGATCATTCCTATTCCTGACCAGATAAAAGTCCTCAGCCTTCTGATTATCCCGACCGACAAACCAAGGGCGGGATCATAACCCAGAAAATTCAGCGCCAGTGAATATGAAGCCTCGCTTGTGCCTATATTGGCCGGCATGAAGAAAACAATGCTGGTCAGAAATAGCGTAAAAATATAGACAAACATAGAATTCACCAGCGAGATGTCAATGTCAATAAAAATCAATATCATAAATACTTCAAGAGTACCAGTCGCCAGTATAGAGATATAACGAAAAACAAGCGATATATAGAACCGTTTCAGGTTTTCCCTGCTGTTTAAAATGAACCCGATCTCCGAATCAAGTTCGTCTATCTTCTTTTGCCTTTCACTGTTCATGAACCTGGATGACAGCTTCTTCGGCAATTTTTTTACAAGGAACCGGATAAATCCCTGTTTCTGTTTTCTTAAAATATAAATAATCGCACATAATACAAAAATAATAAATAAAAGGAAACCCGTAGAGATCAACACCGGCAGCTTCAGCACAAAGAAGCTGGATATAACGCCGGTTAATATCAGCAGTGTATTGGCAAGCGTATGAACCGTCCTGTCAAGAACAACCGATGCCAGGCCTTTGTTAAAAGGGATGTAGTCCTTCATCAGCAATGCCTTTATAGGCTCCCCCGCCACAGCTCCCATTGAGTTTATTGATGAAGTTGAGTCCCCGGCTATCCTTGCGAGCAAAAGCCTGTGAAACAATTTCCATTTCAGGGGATAATTTATCAAAACCTTCCAGGAATAAGACAGGATAACATTATTAAATAAAAATAAAGATACTATTAAAATAAATTTCCAGCCAAGCAGCCTGATATCTTTTATAAATGTCTCTACACCAAAGCTTTTAAAAAGCAGTATAAGGATAAGTATTCCGAGCACGAAGAATATAATTCTTGTCTTATTGACCTTGAAAAGTCTCATTGCAGGTTCCGGTTATTTAAAATTTTATATACAGGATAGTAAAGTCATCGATAAACTCATCGTCAATATATATTTTATCCAGTTCATCCCTGTAATGATCTATCAAATCAGAAGGAGGTCTGTCAATATATGCTAATGCGAGATCAGCTATCTTCTTTTCTCCTTTCTCAATGTCGCCGTCTCCCAGGTATTCAAGTACACCGTCCGTAAACAGCAATACAGCATCTCCCGGCTCATAGATCGCTACCCGTTCTTCATACTTCGAATCGCTGACGAGACCCAGGGCTCTGCCTGTTGCGTTTAATTTTATTATTTCCCGGGTTTTACCCTTAATCAATAACTGGTCATTATGCCCGGCGCTGCCGAAAGAGAGCAGATTATTATGAGGATCAATCAGAATGTAAAACACGGTTACAAACATACCGTGTTCCGAGTCCTGGTATATATATTTATTCGCGGTTGTAAAGAAGCGTCCCGGCTGATTATTTATCCTGGTCTCGGCGCGCAGTATATTTCTGGCAGAGCCCATAAAAAGAGCGGCCGGTATTCCTTTGCCTGAGACGTCTGCCACAAGTACCGCGTATTTATTATCCTCGAATTTAAAAAAGTCGTAGAAATCCCCGCCGATCTCCTTCGCCGGTTTGTTGAAAGCCGCTATCTCATGAGTATCCATCTTATCCGGTATATCCGGAAGTATCTTCCTCTGTATTTCCGCCGCAATGTTTATTTCCTGCGACAGTCTTTTCTGCATTTCGCTCTTTTTCTGGTAAACAAGCTCCTGGTATATTCCGGCTATGCTTGTGCAGACTGTTGAGATGACTTTATGGTCATAAGAGTTAAAGTCCTTCCCGTTTTTTTTGTCAGCCAAATTCAGTACACCTATGATCTCGCTTTTAAATCTTATAGGAGTCGAAATAAAAGAGCCTGTCTTGTATAAACGCTCCCTTTTATCAAAAGGGAATGTGATTTCCTTTTTAAAATCTGAAATTATCAGGGGATTCCCGCTTTTGGTGACAAAGCTTGAAATCGTGTCCCCGATCTGTATCTCGGTCTTTTCGTTTATATGCCTTGGAAGCCCGTGTGAAGCAGAGATGGTAAAAGTATGCCTGGAATTATCGTAAAAGAGTATTGATGCTTTTTCAACCTCAAGCGACTCGGCAAGGGATATGATTATTTTATTGAAAATACTCTCATCAGGATAAGCAAAAGATATTGCCTGTGTAATATTATAGAGCGCGGTAAGCTCCTTGACCCTGCTCTCGAGATTGTCATACAGCATCCTGTTTGAAATAGCTATTGCCGCCTGCTCTGCTATGTACGACAACAGGCTTTGATCCGTTTCGGAAAAACCGTCCCTGTTATAGGCGTTTACTGCTTCAAGAACACCGGTAAGCTTGCCTTTTATCTCCATAGGGACACAAAGGATGCTCCTGGTAATGAAGCTGAATTGCTTATCAATATCCCTGAAATGCCTTGGGTCCTCCTGTACATTATTCACAATAAGAGGTTTGCCGGTATATGCCACAGTGCCTGCGAACCCCGCGCCCCTGGGAACTTTTTGGCCTGTTATTTCACTCTTCTCTCCGCTTACGACATTAAAGACAAGATCTCCTGATTTAGGGTCTGTCAACAGCAGGGAAGAGCCTTCTGCTTTCACAAGGTCTTTCGCTATATCGAGTATAGCTGCGAGAAGTTCAGCCAATTCAATCGATGAATTTATCTTCTTGTTTATTTCGCTTATTTGCAGCAGGTTTAGTGTTATATTTTCGATAATATACCTCCCCTGATACCGGCAGGGAATATAAAGTGCTTTACTATTTTTTTTCAGTATTTAGTCTGATTTATAATAAGACAACAAATTGTTTGCAATAATTTTTATTGTCTACTTTTTTTCTTTAATAAAAATGTGCCTGTTCCTTATAAAAAAGCAAGGTATATTATTTACTAATCTTGACTGACTTTTTATTATTTAATTTATCGTTGAATCGCCAAATTAGTCTAGTTTTAATAAATTTCAAAGCAACACGGATGTTGCATTAGCCGCAAAGGACATGGATGGACTATTTGCGGCGTGAAATTTATTAAAACTAGACTAATTTGGCGATAAGATAATCTATATTAACATAAAAAAGACAGTCAAGATGAGTAATACATATATTTCATATAATAATACAAAGTAAACCCGGGAATATCAAGAATGTATTATATAATTTATCAGACCGCGTTTATCGGTGATATCATTCTTTCAGCTTCAATGATAGACCTGATAAAGCGTGCAGACCCTGAGAGCAGAATAATATTCATAACAACCCCGGCAGGGGAAACAATACTCAGAAATGACAGCAGAATTTACAGGCTGATAAAGTATGACAAAAGAGGCGATGACAAAGGTCTCAGGGGCATATTTAGAAAGAGCCTTGAAGTAAAGAAGATCATCCGGGGAGAGGAATCCGTATTTATATCGCCGCACAGGTTTCTAAGAGCATCGGTTTTTGGTTATCTTACAGGTTCAAGGATCAGGTCAGGCTTCAGGGATTCGTCATTGTCTTTTTTATACAACAGGCTGGTGGAATACAAGTTCGGAATACATGAGACGGAAAGAAATTATGATCTTTTGCTTGCTGTTTCAGGAAACAACATCCATGATATGAAACCGGAAAGGCCTGTTCTTTATCCCTCGGAGCAGGATTATAAAAATGCGAACGGAAAGATATTGAATCATTTTAAAAAATACGATAAGATCATAAGCATTGCACCTGGTTCAGTATGGGCGACAAAGCGCTGGCCTGCTGACTATTACA
>CAZVYR010000045.1:11181-16866 GCA_964631555.1 uncultured Leptospirales bacterium | reverse complement strand
TTGAAGTTCCTGAAGGATATACGCTGAACTCATACCTGAAGCACCTTGTATACAAAGGCGCAGAGAAAAGATACCCCAACGGAATACCCGGCTATGTGAAAGAAAGGATAGAGTATGAGATAGGCGTGATCACAGGCATGAATTTCTCCGGCTATTTCCTTATTGTCTGGGATTTCATTGAGCGGGCCAGGGAAATGGACATACCCGTAGGCCCTGGAAGAGGCTCTGCCGCAGGATCAATGGTCTCTTACTGCCTCAGGATCACCGATCTCGACCCGCTTAAATATAATCTCCTGTTTGAGCGTTTCCTTAACCCTGACAGGAACGAGATGCCGGATATTGATATCGATTTTTGTGCGGAACGCAGGGAAGAAGTAATTGACTACGTAAAAAAGAAATACGGCGAAGACCACGTAAGCCAGATCAACACCTTCAACAGGCTTACCGCCAAAGCAGTACTAAAGGATGTAGCGCGCGTAATGAACGTTTCCTTTGCTGAAGCAAACCAGGTCACTAAGCTCATCCCCAGCTTTTCCACACTCGAAGACACGCTGCGGGATGTTGCCGAATTTAAAAAACTATATAAAGAAAACAAGGAATGGAAAAAACACATTGATACTGCGCGCACGCTTGAAGGACTGTGCAGATCAGTAGGAAAACACGCAGCAGGAGTGGTAATCTCAAGAGGCCCGATGACGGAACATGTGCCCCTGTACAGGGACTCGAACGACGGCAGCATTTCCTCACAATTTGAGAAAGGAGACCTTGAGAAAGCCGGCCTTGTAAAGATGGACTTCCTAGGTTTGAAGAACCTAACGATCATCGACAAATGCATAAGGCTGATAAAGAAACACAGGAATGAAGTTGTAGACATTTCAAATATTCCTTTAGACGATGAAAAGACCTTTAAACTCTTACAGAACGCAAACACAAACGGCGTATTCCAGCTTGAAAGCTCGGGCATGCAGAAGCTTCTTCGCGAACTTGGCCCAACCGAGTTTGAAGATATAATAGCAATTGTAGCGCTGTACAGGCCCGGACCGCTGGATTCCGGCATGACAAAGGATTTTATCGCGAGGAAGAGAAACCCTAAAAAGATCAAGTATCCGCATCCTCTGCTTGAAACAGTCTTAAAAGACACATTAGGGGTTATAGTATACCAGGAACAGGTCATGCAGATCTCCCAGATAATGGGCGGCTTCTCAATGCCTGAAGCCGACAAGCTCAGGAAAGCGATGGGTAAAAAGATAACCAAGATCGTTGACGGCATGGAGGACCAGTTTCTCAAGGGAGCACGGGAGAAGAATATTGATCTTAAAATTGCCAGGGATATTTACGGAGCAATGAAGGAATTCGGCAAGTACGGCTTCAACAAATCCCATTCTGCGGCCTATGCAGTTGTCTCGTACCAGACCGCGTATTTAAAAGCCAATTATTCAATTGAATACATGGCTGCACTGCTGTCTTCGCAGCCCGACAACCAGGAAGACATAATCCAGTATATCAATGACTGCAAATCAATGGGCATACAGATTCTCCCGCCCGACATTAACTCAAGCGACTATGACTTCACTGTGCAGGAATCATCCATAAGATTCGGCCTTGGAGCTATTAAAGGCGTAGGCAGTAAAATTATAGATGCAATAATAGAATCAAGAAAAAGATCGGGCAGGTTCGAAAATCTCAGGGACTTTCTTGAGAATATTGATTTTGCTGTTCTCAATAAAGGCGTAATGGAAGCGCTGGTCAAGGCAGGAGCTCTGGACTCGATCTATCCGGACAGGGCGAGAGTATATAATTCCATTGATCTTGTTGCTGAAATAGCGAAAAATCTGCAAATCGATAAAGCCTCAGGCCAGGGCAGCCTCTTTGATATGAACGACTCCGGCGGCAATGATAATACAGCCATAGACTTGCCTGTATCCGATGCCTGGACTGATGAAGAAAAGCTGACGTATGAAAAAGAAGTGCTCGGTTTATTTATTACCGGACATCCCCTTGAGAAATACAAAGATGAAATATCGAATCTCCCATGCACTTCAATCATGGAACTTGCTGAAATTGAAAATCATGATGGCAACATGGTCTCGATTGTGGGGCTCATCACTAACCTGAAGGTAAAGACTTCAAAAAACGGAAAAGTCTTTGCCCTTGCCAACATAGAAGACACGGGAGGTATTATCGAAGCTGTCTTCTTCCCGAATGTATACGATGAATACGGAAGCATGATTGAATCATCTGACCCTCTTATGATAAAAGGTAAAATCGAGTATGAAGATGATAATGCCAAGAAGATGATTGCCAGGGAAATAAAAACGCTTGAAAACGCAAAGATAGAGGCGATTTCCGCCATTCATATACAGTTCAATAAGACCAAGCCCGGCGAGGACCTGCTGAAGAAGCTTAAAGCCATAATAGTAAGGAACAGTGGTGATAAAGGGAAATGCCCTGTTTATTTTCATTTGAACGGGAACGGCAATGAAAAGATCATCAAAGCACACGCCGCATTCAACACTGTTCCTTCGGAGAGGCTGAGATCAGAACTCTCCCTCCTGGTGGGCAGGGATTGCATACATTACTCGCTTTCAGGGACAAGATCAGAATGAACACAATCCCTGGCTGAAAGATAATATTGACGCAGGCGCATAGTTTGCCATTGACACAGACCTGCCTCCGCCCTGCAACTCTTTTCGAAACAATTACAACGCGTATGTGACACCAAGGCCGATTTTCCATGTTGCAGGGTCTGTCTCTTCACCGTCCGATTCTTCGACCTTCAGGGTTCTGTTTACCTCAGTATTCAGTTCAAGATTTTCATTGAGAGCAAAATTAACTCCGGCAGCTATCGTCCTTTCCGTTTCAGACCATTTTTTAGTATCTTCGTTCATCACCCATTCCAGCTGACCAATAAATTCAATACCCTCCGCTATTGGTATCATGAAACCAACAATAAACGGGTATTCAGTCGCACCGTCCTCAAATTCATCCGGGGCAATCTCTTCATTTCTTTTATTAAAATTAATGCCGAAAATAAAAAAAGGCTGAAACTTATTGAGCATCATAAAATTAAGTTCAAAAGCCGCTCCATAGGACAAACCTTTGTAATCCGGTTTAACTGTTTTTCCATCGTCCGATAGATCATTTGGTTCAAACACGAATCCGGGTATAATGTTAACTTCAAATGCTTTTTCTTTCTCGTACGCAGCCCATATCAGCCCGGCACCGAATCCGCCTATTACATAAACGGAATCTCCCTCATCAGGAATTTCTTTCGAAAATGCTCCCGCCAGGTAATAGCTGAATGTTTCGCTTACACCGCCGCCTATTAATAATTTCATCCCGTGTCCAGCTCCGTCACTGTTCCAGGCGTATGAGTATAAAGCCTCAAAGTCAGTAACAACACCAGGTGAGAAACATTCTGTTGTACCTAAGGCAAAAGCTCCCGTACTTGACACAAAAAACAAAAATAGAAAAAATAAGTAACCGGTTTGTATTTTTTTCATGATATTTCATATCCTTATTCCTGCCCTTAAACTGCAGCGTTTAATGCAAGCAGGTTCGTCTGAAACGCCATTTCACTAATAACCGAAATATTATTACTATCTGAAGATATAGGTTAGTACCCAAAATACCTGCGGCGTTTATATTATATTGGAAGACTTCATGATTTTAAAGTAATTTTTTTCGCAGGTCTGATATGATGAATTCAGTTATAGTGTGCTTTGATACTTACAGAAGATTCGATGCTATTTCAGCCAGTTGCGAGCGCTCGCCTTTTTCAAGCGTTATGTGAGCATATATTTCCTGTCCTTTCATTTTATCTATAAGATAAGCGAGTCCGTTACTTCGTGAATCGAGGTAAGGCGTGTCTATCTGATACGGATCACCGGTAAAGACAATCTTGGTACCCTCTCCCGCTCTAGTTATTATTGTCTTTACCTCGTGAGGAGTAAGATTCTGCGCTTCGTCCACAATAAAATAAATTTTAGGCAAGCTCCGCCCCCTGATATATGCAAGCGCAGTGATGAAAAGTTTTTTTGTGCTTACCATTTCATTAATTTTATTGTTCTCTTTTGAGTCTTCAGAGAACTGATTTTGAATAACGGACAGGTTATCAAAAAGCGGCTGCATATATGGATCAAGCTTATCCATAATGTCTCCGGGCAGGAACCCTATATCTCTGTTCGAAAGCGGGATTACAGGACGTGCCAGAAAGATCTGTTTATATTCCTTCCTTACTTCGAGAGCTGCTGCAAGGGCCATCAGTGTTTTCCCGGTTCCGGCTTTGCCGGATAAGGTTACCAGGGAGATATTTGAGTCCATCAGAGCATGCAAAGAAAAAACCTGTTCAGCATTCCGCGGCATAATGCCATAAGCGCGCTTTTTCTCCACAATATTCAGGGTGTTGCTTGCTTTTTTATATGTAGTCAGAATACTCTTACTTTCATTGCGTAAAATATAATTCTCATTTGCTATTGGTGTGATTTCAAGCCCGGACTCTTCAAGTGAAACAAATGAACTTTTATATATATGATCAATTAAATCATGATTAACGTTTTCAATCAGGTTTTTACCTGTATACAGTTCATCAATATTCCGGATCTTGCCGGTTTCATAATCTTCGGCCTTAAGACCAATGCTTTTTGCTTTTACCCTGAGATTGATATCCTTTGAAACAAGAATAACTCTCTCGTTACCATATTCCTTTGACAGGTTATATGCAATGGATAATATTCTGTGATCTTTGTTATCCTCCCAAAAATATCTTTTTAAATAACTGTCTTTTTTTACATCAGTATTTATTATTATAAAGCCGCCGGAAGCGAGCTTTTGCCCATCACGGGGGGAAGTCTCACGAAAAAGGGAATCCAGTTCACGGGAGAATTCCCGTGCATTATAATTTATTATTTCATTTCCGCGTTTAAACCTGTCGATTTCTTCAAGGAGAGTAATGGGGATTACAACATTATGCTCTTCGAAGCTGTAAATACAGCGATAATCAAACAAAACAACATTTGTATCAAGTACAAATATTTTATTATTGTTGGCGTTCAGCATTAATAAAATCAGGTAAAAGACATAGTTTAGAATTACTATGAATCCCGTTTGTAAAGAAATTATAAATAAAAAATATTTTTCGCATATCCGGGATAACTATAATATTTATTATTAATAAAATAACAGGAAAGGTCAATTAAATTTCAATACTTTCCTGCTATTTTTTTTTCTGAGTAACTAAATTTTACAGCTTTTGGCAGTTACTCTAAGATTTGTTCCCGCCCTGCGGGCGGGATGAGTTGCTAATAGATCATTGAATTATATTAAACGAAAAACCCGGGCCTGTTTTGCTTAAAAGCCAATATTCATGAACGAAGAATTAGAACGTCATTCGTGCCTTTAGATAAACCATATCCTTATCATCGAATAAGGAAAACAATTCATCTTCTTTGCCGGTAAAGAAGATTCCGCCTCCTGTGACCGTTAAACCGTTCTTGAAATCCAGAGTAAGTTCACCTGCAATCATGTATCCTGTATTCTCCCCGTCAGGACGCAAAAGAGTATCTATCTCGGCTTCAAGCGACTCATTGAAGAATTTATCCTGTATTCTTATTAATAATATCTCGTTTATTAACGGCTCAATGTATTTATCTTTATCTTTTAAATATCTGCCCTGCATCCATTCAA
>CAZVYR010000045.1:0-11081 GCA_964631555.1 uncultured Leptospirales bacterium | reverse complement strand
AACGGCTCAATGTATTTATCTTTATCTTTTAAATATCTGCCCTGCATCCATTCAACAAGGATAATCCCGTTATTGCCCCATAAGTTATAATCAGCACCTGCCGTATAGGCAAAATACGGTGCCCGCTCCACAGCAGCTATTTCAGCATCTGTAGAGCCTGTATAGATGATCTCGTTAATTCCCGTTTGAAAGCTCAGGGGATCTATCTCTTTTATAGCTATCATATTGTTTGAATAAAACGCCTCAGCTCTCATTGACAACTTGCTGATAATAAATGCAGTATCAAGTCCGAATGCCTGTATCCTGTCATAATAGGGCCGCATCTCTATCATAATATCCGCTGCTGATGAACCGGTAAGCTCGGGCCTGTATAATAGATTTGAATTGATGCCGTTAAAATAGCTTAAATGAAAATCCAGGTTTTTAACAGTACCCCCTGTACGCAGGCCAAAAGATGAGTTTTCGCCGGTTGCAGGCAGGGTCTCGCCCTGTTTAATAACTACAGGCAGTTCTCCCATTGGAGTTTTCACTGGATCAGGATCGGAATGCCAAAAATTATCCTCTTCAGGCAGAAGCGCTGGATTATGTACAGGCGTTCCTGCAGCTTCTATTGAGAAATTCCAGATCAATAACAAAAAAGAAACAGCCGGAACGCCTTCGTATCTTTCATCCTTATTAACAGCGAAATATTCACGCTGGTCTGGCTGATCAAAGTAATTCGTGATCTGGAACATATCAGCCGTACCCCAGGAAAAAAGCTGCTTACCGATCCTAAACTGAAATTTATTCCCTCCTTTCAGGTACAGCTCCTGCATGTCAATTGCCCCTGAATCCCTGGGATTTCCCCACTCCGGCTCATCGGAATTTTCATTCTCAGTCTGCGGATAATAATATACATCCATTACTATTTTACCAAAATATGCAGAAGTTCCATATTTTGCATCAAGCCTTCCGCGGCTTTCCAGTTTAATTATTTTGTATTCCGAAGCTTCATCACGATCCTGAGCAGGTATGTAAAAATAATTCTGGCTTTCCAGAAAACCGAAAATCTGCCATAACGATCCGGTGCCAGGATCCCTGTCTGATTTATCCGAGCTCATATCACCTAACAATTCTTTATCAAGCTCCTGTTCGGAAAGAGCGAATAGAGAAGACTTAACAGTAAAGAACATGATACAAAATATAAAAAATATATTTTTTATATTGCACATTAATCCCATAAATACCCTCTTGTCAGAATGATTCTTTATTCAATTTTTCATCAGGAACAGGTACGTCATACTGCACTGACTGAATATAGAGTATGCTCTTCCCTTTCCCATCCGTCCTTTCCATCACTGCTTTTCTGGGTGTGTATATGCCGGATACCTTCTCAATATTGGTAAATGTGATTGTTTTAATATGCTTCCCTTTCTCATAAAAATCGACCCTTTGTCTTACAAAATCGGATTTTCCAACATAAACTATGCTTTTTGAATATACTTTTGTGCCGGTCTTCTTAACAGCTTCTACTTTATAGCACTGCACACCGTTCACAGATGCTTCCCCGTCCGCTTTATATTCATAATCATCAATATCATAATCGCTGATATCGTCATTATAGAAATGAGAGTTTACCCATGGTTTATCTTTATCCGATGAAGCTATCTTCCTTACCCTGCCGCTGGTCAGCTTTATCCACTGCTGACTGTCCTGACCCGGTTCATCCCAGATAAGGAACTCAAGACGAGTAGGATAGGAAAAGGATATACGCGTACGCGTTTTTTTGCTGTATTTCTTCATTATGCCTTCAAATTCTTTCTTCTCCTGCTTACTGCCCTTAATGATCAGTAATATGCATTTCTCAATGCTTGTTTCCGGCTTTTTCAAAGCATCGTTTTTTTCCATTATCTCTCTGCCCGTAAGCGCGTATAAACTGCCTCCATAAACAAAGATAAAAATAAAAACATATAACATTACTCTTCTCATTGTAAATCCTCCGTTATTAGTTATAATAGTTAATATTATGTATTTAAAATTATCTAATTGAAATTATCTTTATCGATCTTAAATAGAAAACTCAGGTTAATTAAACGAAAAATCCGCCACTTCTTTTCTTTATCAAGTTTAAGGTTAAAGACTATAATGATAGCCGGTAACAGTAATAATGCCCCGATAGTAGTTGCTGCCATTGTGGATACAACAAGCCAGGCCAGGTAATAGACCGGTTTAAATTCCGAAAAGAAAAGTACTGCAAATCCGAAGATCAATGCCAGAGATGTATATAATATGGCCATCCCTGCTGCATTATGAGCCGTAGTAATAGCATCCCGGATAGACTGTCCCTCAAGCAGATTATGACGAATGGTCTTTAGCATATGGATCGTATCATCAATACCAATACCGATTGCAACAGCCGCGAGCAATGCTTTCGCAATGTCAAGCGGTATCCCGAGAAATCCCATTGTACCATATACTATTATTATAGTAGTGGAAATAGGAACAAGTGCGATTAATCCCGCGTTTATATTTTTAAAAAGGAATAAAATTACCAGTAACACAATTATCAGTGAACACAAAAGGCTGACAAGCTGCCCTTTTACGATCAGCGTGGAAAGTACGGTATAATTGATCGGCTCCCCTACAAGATGCCATTTATATTTCCCGGCTTCAGGATGGTTCATTAAATATTCGGTTAAACGCTTCTGCCCTTTATCTATCATGGCTGTAGAGAAAGTTTTTCCTTTGTATGAGCCTATACGCACCATTATATTGGCATACCTGTAATAAGGATCAACAAACGATTCAAAACTATCCACCCTGCCGTCGGAATTCCTGTCCTCACCTGAATATAACTCCAGGTAATCCCGTATTGCTGATTCTTTATCCGGTATTTTGTAATAATCCGGATTATCGCTGTTCATTGCCATGTGCATTCTTTTAATGACGTCCCCGAATGACAGAGTATGCAGGAAAAGATATTTTTCCTTGTTTTCAGGTCCCACTATCCATTCGCGTATTTCTTCAGTCATCTTCAGAAACTGCGGATCTTTTATCCCGTCTGTTTTTCCTGAATCGACAATAAGATTCATTACGATGCTTCCCTCAAAGAGACTATTGATACGCATATCCGATTTATATAAATACGAATCCTTTTCAAAGTATTCGAGAGCACTGGTTTCAACATAGATTTTTGTTATCCCTATCGAAAGCACAACGATAATTATTGCATAAACAGCAACCACAGCTTTGCTGTGATTCAGGCTAATTTTGTTTAATACCGTAACCAGCTTTTTCACTACGATGTTATTATGATCCGCTTCTCCTCCGTTTCCGTTTCGTACAGGCAACGTTTTCATTAGCATCAGGGATGATGGAATCAGCATAGTGGATATGATCACAGCAATAGCGGTGCCGATCGCGGAGAATATCCCGAAATCCCTCAGGGATACTATCTGGTTCAAAGTAAGTGTAATAAATCCTATAAAAGTTGTAAATCCCGCAAGTATAACGGTTATGGATATATGACTCATTGAGGTCACAAGGCCGAACTTCTTTCCATGTTTGCGAATAAATTCCTGATCCAGAAGATATTGATTAAAGATATGTATTGAGTATGAACTCCCGACAGCTACCAGTAATGGCGGCATCATATTGACGATCAGGGTGATAGGAATATTCATTATCCCCATAAGGCCGAGCGTCCAGAATGTTCCAAGTAAAACAGTGACTGTAGGCAATAATACGCCACTGAGCGTCCTGAAATTGAGGAAAAAAGTTATAATAACAACAATGATTACAAGAGGCATGAAAGTAAAGAGATCGGATTTCATGTAGTCGCGTACAAACTTTGTTATAACAGGGCCACCTGCCTGGGTTAGAATCAGGTCCTTGCTATTATACTTATCAATAACTTCAAAGAAATAATTAAATATCTCATCATGCTCTTTTAATGGTTTTAATATCAGGTTTAGAGCAAGAGCTTGTATCCGACCATCATCCCCGGATGAATAATACATTGATTTGTATGAAGGATTTCTTGTTAATTTTTCGCGGTACAATTTAAGCTCATCATCACTTTTCGGAAGAATATATTTTCCTTCCTCATCCTTCTCAACAAATCTTAGCGGCTTTAATTCTTCACTGGTACCCTGAATATCTTCTCCTGATATAGGATTATTGAAAGTCTTGATTATCTCCATGGACTTGTAGAGATATAGTGTCTCCCATGTCTCCATTATTTTGACAAATTCATCCTTTGTCAGATAATGATCTCCGCTGATTGACTTTAACCCGGCATATCGCAATATGCTGCGAAGTTCCTGACTGCCCACGTGATCAAGGCATTGTTCCAGTTCCCCGTATTTAACAGGTGAGTATTTATTATAATTATAAATGCGGCGGCTTCTTTCAGGCTTTGTATAAAAGTCGGTCTTGACTTGTTTGCTTAAATCCCAGATATTATTATCATCTGTAATCTCTTCTGTGTTAAGTTCTGTTGAAGTCTGACCTCCGAGTATCTCATTATCGAGTTCCGATTCAATATCAATAGATTTATCAGCATCTTGACTATTCAATATTTCCTGATCCTGTGGGAATTCTTTTTCAGATTCTTTTTCTTTATATGATATATTTCCGATGCTGATCAGGGCGCTCAGCCTTTCCTTTTCCTGATTAAAATTAAAATCTTTAAATTCCTCCAATTCGGTTACAAGTTCATTTAATTGCCGGAATGTCTTATATGAAATAAGTTCCTCTTTTTTTGGAGCTTCAATCGCGACAAGCATATATGTTTTGGTGTCAATAAAAACTTCCTTTGCGCGTTCCCCCATTTTATATGCAATATCGTCTTTAGGCATCAATGTTTCCGTTCTGCTGTCAAAGTGCAGGTTTTTAAATCCGAAGGCCGCCAGAATGGTGATCAGGATCAAAATAGAAAAAACAATTTTAGGGTGATTGATAGTAAAATCAATCCATCTTCTCATATATTCATCCCCGTTTTAAATGAAATTATTTCCCCACATATTTAAAAAATATTTCGACCTTTCCTGTCTATGAGACGTTTTATGTCTTAAATGACGGAAAGGTCGAAATCTAATAAGTAGTAGTTTTCTGTTTTAATTAATATTACAAGATATATCTTTCCTGTAATATTATTAAACTTTATATACTAAAAAGCGGGTTTATTCTATCGGATTTATAATTCAGGAAGTATTTGCTGTTATTGTCTTATAATTCAGGAAGTGGAATATCTATTTTCACAATTGCACTTTATTATGAGTAAATGGTTAATTGCAGTCCATTCCGGATGGGGCGGGGATTGATCCTGAAAGAACAATAAAAAGCAGTAAAACAGATTGTTTAAAATTCTGTTTCGCAGAAAATCATTTCACTGATTAACCTGGTTCGAAGCTGCTTTATTATTTTTTAAATTAACGCGCCGGAAATCGGCGGGCGACATATTTGTTTCTTTCTTAAAGGAACTGTGAAACGCGGAGTAGGAATTAAAACCTATCGAATAAGCGATGGAAAGAGCATTACGGTTCGGTTCTTCTATTAGAAGACTCTTTGCTTCATTGACACGGTAAGTATTAATAAAGCTATTAAAATTTTTATTATGATGTTCATTTAGAAATTCCGAAAGCTGATGCGGAGTTACTTCAAGAGCGTCGCTGAGTCTTTTCAAAGTAAGATCCTCATCGCAAAAAAACTTTTCTTTTTCCATCAGCACTGCAAGCTGCTTATTGAGCTGCTGCAGATCAACTCTTGAAAGATGAGATTTTGACTGTACTTTCTTGTTAATCCCGATAGTACCGTGCTGCAAGAGATAAGGGTATCTCTGGCTCAACAGGAACAAGCTAATTATAAGGACACTTACCAAAATTCCGTTCAACTGGGTTATATATTCCCAGCGCGTAAGCATTGCGATAATACTCACGATAGTAATTATAAGGCCAATAATTAGGATTATAAGGAATATCAGAATCCTTTGATGAACCGGATTTCCGCTTTTAATCCTCCCCACAATACTTCTTATAGAAAGAAATATATATACAGTTATAAATCCGATGGAAATGATCTCAGCTAAATTAAAAAACAGTAATTCTTTGTTTTCAAAAAGACTGTTTCTGTATCTCAACTTTTCAAATACTGACTGATCCATATAAAACATCAGAACTAATGTAAAAATCAACGGTGCGAAAAAATGGAACCAGTCCCTGACATTCAATATCAATTTATCTTTTATGTGGCTTAGCATATAAAAATATATCAAAGGCCCGATAAACATAGAGACAGGTATTTTAAGAAAAATTACGGCAGGATACTCCCAGATCTTTCCGATATACACAAGATATACCAATATATTGAAATATGCTATTGAGATCAGGATTATCGAAAATAAAATATTCCTGTAAAGAAGGGGGCGCATCATCAAACCCACTGCCATAATAATGGAAAGGCCGGAAGCGAATAGAATAAAAAAAGTATAAAAATCCATATAATATATCCAGTGACAATTATCCTGTAAATTCCAATAAAAATTATTGTTTATGATCTCTATCTTTTGTTAATCATCGGAGACAGTAAAATCTATCTTAACTATTACTGCTTAAATTGACCAATACTTTTTAATGCTTCTGTACAATATTCGGTAAAATAAAAAACAGGCTCAATATAGTTCCCTGTCAATCCCCTTGTAATTCCGCATCTTACATTACATACATCATTAGCGTGACCTTTGAATATCTATTTAAAAACTTTAAAAAAGTTAGGATAAAAGGTGCAATAAAATATGACAAATAATTATTCATTAATATAAATTAATTTTTTATATAATAACAAAAGAAAAGCATAGAACAACTCGCACCTGTAAAACCAGTTGACAATAAAATAAAAATTCATTTTATAAATAATAATCCGGATAAGGCTGGATGAAGGAAAACCATGTAACACGAAAATCTCATCACATAGTGTAACAATTAATTACCGTTCCCCTCCGTTTCAAAGTCGTTTCCGCTCCGTTTAATGATCGTCTCCCCTCCGTTCCATAGTCGTCCCAAAAATATAAAGACAAAAATATATAACCCCGGCTTTTTATCCGGGGTAATATATAAGTATAACAAACAACAAAATATAATTCTTACAATAATTCGCCTGTTATTATCAATTAAAATCTCTCTCCGAATAAAAATAGTCTATCTGTTATGATCCCCGCGAAGGAACGGCGAGCAAATAGTTGCCACCACCAGCACAGTCACACCGGCAATAGTGAAACAAAAATCAAATCCCCACTTATCAATTAATCCTCCCATGATTGGAGCGAATATAGCGCCTGTATAATGCATAGTAAAATAATAAACTCCGAATAGAGTGGAACGATAACGAGGCAATGTCTGACCTATAATAAAGGCCTCGGCAACAGGCATACGAAGCGCTAAAGACAAACCCATAAAGAAAAGTATAGCGAAAAAACCAAATCCCCAGCCAACGAACGGAATGCAAAGAACCAGAATGCCACCGACAAATGTCGTTACAATTATTATCGGAACTCTCCCGATCTTATCGGAAAGATATCCTCCGACCGGTCCGGCCCAGAGGCCTGAAAAGAACATAATGGATAATAACGATGCGGCCATCTCCTCACTCGCTCCAAGGCGGTCAACAGCATAAAGGGTCAGGAAAGCTGAAATAGACATCGCGGCACCGCCGCCAAGGACTGCCATGGTTAAAAAAGCAACCAGGCGCCGCACATTACCCTTTGGCGGAGCAGCTTCATTGGCCCTGTTCTTCCGTATCTCATGGAAATGACCCCTGGGGTGTCTTTTGCGAAGATAAATATAAAAAATCAGGCCAAAAACCACGGTCGGCACTGCAAGCCAGATAAAGGAACCGCGCCACCCCCAGGTACCGGCTATTGCACCAGCGACTATCGGAGCAAGAAAGAAACTTGCATTGCCGCCCACAAGATGATATCCCAACGCCCTGCCACGCTGCTTTGGTTCAACAGATTCCGAAATAAGCGGGGTAGCAGCAGGATGATACCCGCCGGCCAGCAGTCCCATAAGAACGATAAAGACAAGAAGCATAGCAAAGGTCTGTGAGAGTCCCACAAGGACTCCGGCCAAAGCCACACCGAGAATACCCACCATTATCAGAGCAGTTGGCCCAAAACGATCCGCCAGCCATCCCGCCGGCAACTGTGCCGCTCCGTTCGCGAGAGCAAATGCTGAAGTAACGAATGACGCCTGTGTATAATCCAGGCTGAACTCAGTACGGATAAACGGAAGCAAAGGCATGGGCAATGCAGTTAAAAGATGATGGGCACAGTGTGCTAAAATAAAAAAAGGCAGGCCAGTTAGCAAAAAAGATCGCGGCTTGGATTTTTTAACTGAAGAAACATTTTCATTAGATATTGTCATCTGCTTTTCCTGTATCTCTAATTTATTAACAGCTATAAACCTGTAATAAAATTATTAACATTTAAAAAGCACACAATTACATGTATCCGGAGGATCCCGATGGAACATAAGATATAATTATCTTTATAATTATCTTTCGAAAATTTAGATAATACTAACTGCTGCTTTCCCGGGGAAATGACTGCATTTTAAAAAAGAACTGTAACAGCAAAAATCTGAACAACCATATCAGGCTTATAATAGCGGTCAATAAAATTACTAAACGGCATACCCAATAATTCCGGGAATGAATATTTGTTAATTTATGATTTTAAACAGATAGTAATCCATCCCCGCCTTTTAGGCGACGCCTCTTAGGCGATGCCTCTTAGGCGATGCCTCTTAGGCGACGCCTGTAAGCAGGGATTGATCCTGAGGGTAAAATTGTAATTTATTTTTGTATTAAAGCGTCAGCAACCATTGAACTCAGAAATTGAACATTAACACCCATTTTATAATGATCGTTCAAATTACTTAACTGCGTATGGCAATTCTCACATGCTGTTGCCAATATTCCGGCTCCTGTGCTTTTAACCTGATCTGCTTTTACTCTGGATGACTTCATCCTGAAATCAAGAGTTTCCTCTCCAAGAGCTACCAGGCCTCCTCCGCCGCCACAGCACCAGTTATATCTCGGGTCATCAGTCATTTCAATAAAATCATCAGTCAGATGCTGAAGAATATAGCGGGGCTCATCAATAATACCGCTGTTTCTGGCAATCTGGCACGGATCATGGTAGGTTACGGACTGGTTGAACTTGGTTTTGTCCAGTTTTATCCTGCCTTCCCTGAGGTAACGGGCATGAACTTCTGTAATAGAAGTTACGATGAAGGGCTGCTCGCCAGACATCTGCTTCATGACTTTGAAAGCGGTACCGCATTCACAAATACAGACCTCCTTCACTTTCAGACGTTTTGCTTCGTTTATTATACGGTCAAGTATCAACTTGGTTTTTGAAGGATCTCCCACAAATGCACCGAAATTAACAGCCTCAAAAAAGCTTAATGTCCATTTTTCACCGGCTGCGTTAAAAACAGCGGCCGCAGGTATAATAGAGTGCGCACCTGCCAGGGCAACATAAAGCAAATCCGCCCCTTCCACATCAATCGGGATAGCCGTTTCCCCGGCCTCTATTTTCCATTTTTTCAGCACCTCTGACTCGAGACTCTTGACCCCCTCAAGGAAACTCTCTTTAAATAAGTCCAGTGATCTTCCTTTTTCAATTGAAGTATCCGCCAGCATGGTCAGTATCTCAGGCTCGGCATTAGCACCAATAAGAAGCACTTTTGCAATGGACATAAGCATCTGAGTATCTATTCCGAAGGGACAATAAACCACGCATCGCCTGCAGCCTGTACATGAATAGGCGGCTTCATATAACTCTTCAAGTGCCATTTCAGTCAATTCCTTTGACTCTCCAAGTGATGGCCAAACCTTACCCTGGCCTTTAAAATACTTCTTGTAAATCCGCCGTACAATCTCAGCCCTGTATGCCGCTATATATTTAACATGGGGCATGGACTCATGAACATGGCAGGCCCTGGTGCAAATTCCGCATCTGGAACATGTTTCCAAATAGAAAGTCATTGCCTGATTCAGCTTGCCCCGGAAAAGGCCTAATAAATCCTCCCGTGTCTTCTGATCCATAATTAGCCCCTCCTTAATTTATTCATTGGTAATGAAAAAAATGAATGCATAATCTTACTGAACGGGAAAAAAATAAGAAACAAATTTGCAAAAAAAACATGTAAGACCAGCATAAAAGAATGTCCTGCGATTGTTACGGAAAATATATCCGGTTTCAAAGTTAAAAGACCTGTCAGATATTCCCTGTATCCATCCACACCTAAAGAATCATATCCGAACCAGGTTCTTGCCCAGTCCATCTCACTCCCGAAAAGAACTGTCAGGAACAGGAGGATGAGCAAATAATAGTCTTCCGGTATGGATAATTCCCGGTTAGGAGATACAAACCTCCTGAACAAAAAATAAAGCAGACATATCGACAAAATCAGTCCGACAATACCTTTCCCAAGAAATATCTTATGCTCAATCACCTGGAAAATCCGAAAATCCCTTATTAATTCCAGGTGTCCTATTATAAGAAGCAAAAAGCAGATATGAAAAAATAATAGAAATATCCAAAGAACAGGATTGTGCTTCCGTACTGTAGGCAGCAAAAATGTATCGTGCAATGCCCAGAGCCATCGCGGCCGCTTCTCTGGATAAATTTGTAATGTACTAGGATTTTTCGGCTTTAGAAACATATTGATTAGCCTGATCACAGTACCTAAAACAAAAACAGTAAAAGCAAGATATACCATTGGTACCAGTACAACATAATATATTAAATCCACTGGTCCTCCTTTAACGAATATAATAAAAGGGATATTCCCGTTTTCGAAAAATCAATTCCCTGTAATAATTACATAAAGGAACTAAGCATTACGTTTGATATAAAACTTTATAACGCCATCCTCTTTATCGGTTTTTAATATTTCGTTACCGCTGGTCCTTGCCCATGCCGGGAAATCAGCCAGAGACCCCGGATCAGTTGTAAGTGCTTCAATAACCTGTCCGATCTCTATTTCTTTAATTCCCTTGCTTACCTTTACTACTGGCATCGGGCAGGGAAGCCCTTT
>CAZVYR010000044.1:0-16881 GCA_964631555.1 uncultured Leptospirales bacterium | reverse complement strand
GGCGTGGAGATGGAGGCCCTGTTAGCTGCTTCTGTTGCTTCGCTGACTGTCTATGATATGTGTAAAGCAGTTGACAAGAGTATGATAATAGAAGATATCAGGTTGCTGGAAAAGAAAGGAGGTAAGTCCGATATAAAATATCAATAATATCATATCTGTAGCCTTCGCGACCGGCGAAAGTAGTTGTGTTACCTGGTGTTGTATTTTAGAGAATCTTGTTTCCACAGGGAATACAAATTCAGCATTAAATAAATTTGAAAACTAATAATGCTTTTATTGCCTGGCCAAGAATAGATCAAGAATAGATAAAGAAGTAAAAATTTGTAAAATTAAATAAAAATTTAATTCTTGCGATTTTTAATCATATTTTATAATATTTAATTATAATCCTCGACAATAATTCATAATCATTGTTAATTGTGTTTGCGATATTAGGTATAGTAATATAGGATTAATTGTTAGCACTCATCCTGTTGAGTGCTAACAATAAAAAAATATATTTTTCCAATTTTTTCTTTATCTCTAACACCGATTTCATTGCACAGGTCTTATTAGCATGGACCGGGCTTTTTAATTAATGTTCATAGATTACATTAGAACTTTATTTATATTGTTATATTTATTTTTTAAAATTTAAACAATATAAAAATGAGTTAAAATAAATAGTTTTATGCGGGTCTTTTAAAGTAAGAAAAAAAAATATAATTTTAATTAAAATATTAAGGAGGAATAACGTGGCTATTAAACCATTAGGTGATCGTGTACTTATCGAGATTCTTGATGAGGAACTTCAAAAACAAGGTGCTCTCTATATCCCTGACACAGCAAAGGAAAAGCCGCAGGAAGGTAAAGTTATCGCAGTTGGCAGCGGCAGGTATGAGGATGGGAAACTGGTTCCCCTGGATGTCAAAGTGGGTGATAAGGTTCTTTATGGGAAATATTCCGGAACTGAAATTAAACATGAAGGGAAAGAGTATTTAATAGTTAGAGAAAGCGATATTTTAGCAATCGTTGATTAAAAAATAATATAAGGAAGGTAATACTATGCCAAAGTTGTTACAATATAGTGAAGAGGCCAGAAGGTCAATATTGGAAGGGGTCAAAAAACTCAGCGATGCTGTAATTGTTACTCTCGGCCCCAAGGGAAGAAACGTGGTAATTGATAAAAAGTTCGGAGCTCCGACTGTTACAAAGGACGGCGTAACTGTTGCGAAAGAGATTGAACTGGAAGATTCTTTCGAGAATATGGGCGCTCAGATGGTTAAGGAAGTTGCCACCAAAACAAATGATGTTGCAGGTGATGGTACCACAACAGCTACAATACTTGCAGCAGAGATTTTTAAAGAAGGTTTAAAAAGTGTAACATCCGGTGCAAACCCGATGAGCATAAAAAGAGGCATTGATAAAGCTGTTGCGGAAGCAGTAAAATACATTGCCGATTCTTCAAGAGAAATCAATGATAAAAAAGAAATAGCCCAGGTAGCTTCTATTTCGGCTAATAATGACAGTGAGATCGGCGATCTTATTGCGGAAGCAATGGAAAAAGTCGGAAGAGACGGCGTTATAACAGTTGAAGAAGCAAAATCAATTGAGACTCATCTTGAAGTAGTTGAAGGTATGCAGTTTGACAGAGGTTATATCTCACCATACATGGTAACAAATGCCGAATCAATGGAAGCAGTTCTTGAAGACGCGTATATACTTATAAACGAGAAAAAGATCTCATCCATGAAAGATCTTTTACCAGTACTCGAAAAAGTGGCCCAGGCAGGGAAACCGCTTCTTATCATTTCTGAAGATGTTGAAGGCGAGGCTCTTGCGACTATAGTTGTCAATACATTAAGAAAGACTATTAGCTGCGTTGCTGTCAAGGCTCCGGGTTTCGGGGACAGAAGAAAAGCAATGCTTGAGGATATAGCTGTGCTGACAAAGGGACAGGTTGTTTCAGAAGACCTCGGCTTGAAGCTTGAAAACACCACTATTGATATGCTCGGAAGGGCAAAGAGAATTGTCATAGACAAGGAAAATACCACAATAATAGAGGGAAGCGGTTCTCAGAAAGACATACAGGGAAGAATCAGTACGATCAAGAGACAGATAGAAGATACTACTTCCGATTATGACAGGGAGAAACTTCAGGAAAGGCTTGCAAAGTTAGCTGGAGGCGTTGCAGTCATTAACGTGGGTGCTGCTACTGAGGTTGAATTAAAAGAAAAGAAGGCCAGGGTTGAGGATGCTCTTTCAGCTACAAGATCGGCAGTTGAAGAAGGTATTGTTTCGGGCGGTGGCCTTACGCTTTTATCGACTGAAAAAGCAATGAAAGAAGTCGCCAATAAACTTGAGGGCGATGAAAAGATAGGCGCGGAAATAATTATCAGGGCAATCCAGGCTCCTATGAGACAGATAGCTAACAATGCGGGCGTTGAGGGCTCGGTTATTGTAGAGAAAGCAAAATCTCAGAAACAAGGGGTCGGATTTAATGCTTCCAATATGGAATGGGAAGACATGATAAAATCCGGTATTATTGATCCTGCAAAGGTTGTTCGTTCAGCCTTGCAAAATGCTGCTTCAATAGCAGGAATGCTGCTTACAACTGAAGTGCTTATCACTGATAAGCCGGAAAAAGATTCAGGCGGTATGCCAGGCGGTATGGGCGGCATGGGCGGCATGGGCGGCGGAATGCCGGGCATGATGTAAGCTCGTTATTAACAGATTTAGACTAAAATAGACCGGGAGTTTGGTTTTCCCGGAAAAGAAAATAGGGCTGTCTTGAATTTATGTTCGAGGCAGCCTTATTTATTTTTTGATGATGGGGTTTGCAGGGTTAGAGGATTATCCGGGTTTTTGTGCATGAAATGATTTTAAGAAGCACTTTCTCAAGATAAAGAAAGATTGCTTGGGGAAGCTGATGTTGTGAATCTTTAACCGGTCCGGGCGATTTATAAATTTATTGTTTCCCGGATTTTGTATTGCTTCTCCTGCGTTGTTTCATGATATACTCTAATAAGCAGCTCTGCAAGGATTCCAAGAAGAATAAACATCACGCTGAGTATTATCAGCATCACGGTTAACAATAAGAGTGGATTTCGTATCATTGACTGGCCCCGGAGCAATTTTATAAGAATAACTGCTATCCCGCTGATCATGCTCATGAAGAAAAGAAAAAATCCTGTGCCTCCGAATATATAAATTGGTTTAGTGGAATATGATCCAAGGAATTTTAAGGTTGCAAGGTCCAGCAATACCTTGAATGTCCTGATCAGTCCGTATTTGGATTTGCCGAATTTTCTTGCATGATGCTTTACGGGGATTTCAGTTATCTTGGCGCCGATCCAGGAGGCGTGTATAGGTATGAACCTGTGCATTTCACCGTAGATTTTTACCTGGCGCAATATATCACCCCTGTATGCCTGGGATGATCCCAGGTCATGTATCTTTATTCCGCTTACTTTTGATATTAGCCAGTTTGCTATTCTGGAAACGAATTTTCTGGATACTAATTTATCCTTTCGATCTTTTCTCCAGCCGCTTACCACATCATAACCTTCTTCTATCTTAGCGATAAGGTTTTTAATATCTTCAGAGTCGTTCTGGAGGTCGGAGTCCATTATAATAATAATATCACCTTTTGAATTGTCTATGCCCGCGGATATAGCGGCAGTCTGGCCGAAGTTTCTTCCGAATGAGATTACTTTCACACTTGGATTTTTCTCTGCAATGCTCTGCAATATTTTAAATGACCTGTCAATGCTGCCGTCATTTATAAATATTATTTCATAATCTATTTTAAGGGGGATTATGGCTTTATTTATGTCTTCGTACTGGAGTAACAGGCTTTCTTCTTCGTTATAAACCGGCAAAATTATTGACAGATAGGGTGTTTTTTCTTTTCTTTTTTTTCCGTTCATGTAAGTTCTATTTAGCGAATATTTTATATCTATTTGTTTGTTATTGTCTTTATATAGTCATAAGTAATATTAAAGGCTTCTTCCAGGAAAAGATCGTGTTCAAGGTCTATCACTTTGTTATCATCGCGATATTGTCTTTCTTTCTTTTCGATCTCCTTAAGCTCCTGATTCTGGATCTTTGATTCTTCTTTCAGGCTTATGGTTTTTTCATTTTTCTTTTCCTTTAGTATATGTATCTTTTTTATTAGTTCGGTAAATTTATCATTCTCCCGTATTCTTTTAGAGGATTGTTCATTCAAAGTCGAGATAGTGTTATTTTTTATATATTTGCTATATTCCTTGAATTTTGCTTTTTTTATCATTTCCCATTGAAGCGGATAACGAAGTTTATCTTCTCCCATGTCCCAGACTGAGCTTATATCCGGTACAAAGATATCGGGTTTGATGCCGTTTAACTGGTTAGACGAGCCTCCGGGCTGATAGAAAAGCGCTGTTGTAATTTTCAGTGCTCCGTTGTTGCCTGGAAGCACGTTATATGTTTGTACGGATCCTTTGCCGAATGTGCTGTCAGGACCGATAATGATACCCCTTTTGTAATCTTTAATAGCGCCTGCAAATATTTCGGATGCACTGGCGCTGAATTTATCTATAAGAAGAACAACCGGGCCATCGTAATCCACTCCGGGTTCGCGGTCTTCCATGATTTCGACTTTGTTCTTTTCAACAAGTATCTGTACTACAGGGCCTTCGTCGATAAACATGCCGGCAATGTCCCTGGCTTCTGTGAGAGCTCCGCCGGGATTGCCGCGCAGGTCTATCACCATGCCGTCAATGCCCTGTTTTTTTAATTTGCTGATTTCGGTTTTCATATCCCTGGAGGATCTTCTTGCATTGGGATCATTCATGTTTACCCCGTCAAAATCCATATAAAACGAAGGTAATTGAATATAACCGATCTTTAGTTCACGTTTGTTTTTTTTCAGAGGAAATACTTCTGATTTTGCCGCTTTGTCTTCAAGGGTTATTTCCTCCCTCGTGATCGGCACAATGAGTCTCGGCTGGCTGTTACTATCTTCTATTTTTCTCAGTATCGTTAGTTTGACTACAGTTCCCTTTTTGCCCCTGATAAGATTTACGACATCTCTCAATGCCATATCTATTACGTCTACGGGCTCTTCGTTACCTTGTGCTACTGCAACAATTTTATCATCAGGGTACAGGCGCAGGTTGTTGGGGAGCTTGGAAGCAGGGCCGCCCGGTATTATTCTTTCAACTATTATGAAGCCGTCTTCCGAACGAAGCAGTACGCCGATTCCTTCAAGCTTCAGGTTTGTGGAGATCTGGAAGTCTTCGTGTTCTTCCTGTGTTAAATAGTTGGAATGCGGATCAAGTGCTGTGGTAAATGAATTGATAAAAATAGCAAGCATGCTTTCGGTATCAATTTCATCTATTCTTTTGCTTAGTAAGTCGTATTTTTTTATTAGTTTTTTCTTTGCTTTATTGATATCGTTGTCAATTGAAAGCTGGTTTAATAGCTGAAGCTTGATATTCCTCCGCCATCTTTCCGACATTTCTTCTTTTGTCTTGGCATAGTCTACTGTATCCCTGTCTATGATTATTGTTTCATCTTTGTCAAAGTTATAGTCCTTGGCTATTAGTCCGGTAAAATTATTCAGATTTTCATGAAATCTTTTTTTATATGTTTCCTGTATTTCGAAGATCACTGAATAATCATTGGCACTGACAAAATCATCCATTTTGTCTTTATACTGCATGAATTTATCAATATCGCTTTTATAAAAATAATATTTTCCGGGATCAAGATTATATATCAGGTTATTCAGGGTTCTTTCGGATATTTCATCTGTAAATTGATTGTACTTTATATGCCTTGATAATGTGATGACAGTAAGGGGCTCTATATCCTCCTGTCTTAGTCCACTTGTATTCTTTATACATCCAAAAAGGAGTAATGTTACTGCTACTAAGGTAATAGTTCTTTTTTGCGGCATTTTGACGATGACTCCTGTTGACTATATAGTTAAATTTGTTATATTTTAAATTTTGCTATCTTACCGGCAGTAGTCCGGCAGAGGATTGTTAATAGTATATTATTACTTTAATTTATGTAAAAAAACAAGTCATTATTGATTAGTCAATGATTATTTATTAAGAAAATTATAATTGACCAATTGATCGTATAATAAAAAATAACCGTAAAATGTCACGTAAAATGCAGGTTATTGTTATGGAATTATTCTAAAATCCGTTTTATTAAGTGGGTAGGAAAATATTTCGTACTGCGGTATTATTTTATAATCTGCTGAAATAAAGGCTGCTACATGCATATTAACAAATTTTTTTTTCTCATCAGGGCTTTGTCATTCCCGTTGTTATTGATATTATTTTTATTATTGCATTGTAATACTTACCCCGGGATCAGGGTCAGTAGGAAAGTTTTATATAGAAATTATAGCGGGGGATCATCGTTGCCGGAGGGGAAAAATCTGGAAGGATTTTTAACAGGTTACAGGCAGCTTCACCAGGGCCGGAAAAGTTATCCGGTTAACTGGAATGTTCTGAACAGGCTTTATAATAACAGGAACTTTATTAATTCATGTTCATTTTCACCTTTAGCTTTGATCAATAACAGGGCGGTCGAATACGCTCTTGGAGGCATGTTCAGGGAAGCGGAGATATTATTAAAAGAAGTATTAAAAGAAGAGGAATTTTATCCGCCTGCTTTGAATAATCTCGGAGTTATATATGAATTATCTTGCGATCCGGGTATGGCTTTTAGTATGTATTCCAAAGCATTCGAGGCAGACCCCGGGAATGATTATATAAGATGGAATTTTCTACTTTTATGCGATAACAGCCCAGGCTGGCTTTTTAATCCGTGTATGAGTGTTCATTTTCAGCGATAATAAGAATTGCGGTGTCTAAGAGGATTTATAGTTTGCCGTACGATGAATAGTATGTTATAATTTAATATAATGATTTTAAAAGAGTCTTTTAAGCTCTTCAGGGAGAGAACCGAATGTTAATAGATAGTTATTCCAGGAAGCTTGATTATTTGCGAATGTCGATTACAGACAAGTGTAATTTGCGGTGCAATTATTGCATGCCTGCGGAGGGTATTGATCATTTGCAGCATGATGAGGTTCTCCGAAATGAAGAGTTTGTTTATTTTATCGGGGTTTTTTCGCGTCTTGGTGTCAGAAAGATACGGTTTACCGGTGGCGAACCGCTTGTAAGAAAAGGATTTATAGATATTGTTGCTCATGCACGCGAATTATGTCCGGATATGGACATTTGCCTTACTACAAACGGTATTCTTCTTGATGAAGTGATGTCGGACTTAATGAAGTTTAATGTTAAGAAACTGAATATCAGCCTTGACAGTATGTCGAGGTCCGGTTTCAAAAAGATTACGCGCAGAGATTATTTTGACAGGCTGATAGGGAATATTGAAAAAGCATTGAGTTATGATTTTTTCGAGATCAAAATCAATGCAGTTATGCACGAGGATATTGTCGGGGAGCTGGATGATTTTTTTGACTATTTTGCGGATAAAAAAGTAGTGTTAAGATTCATTGAGAGAATGCCTTTTGCGGATATAATAAATAAGGGGGATTATATTACCTGTGATGATCTTCTCGATGAAATAAGTAAGAGAGGAACCATTGTGCGAAATGGCCTTGAAGATACAAGGGTGTCGCTTAATTACGATTTTATTTATAAAAATAACCGGAATTTAAAAATCGGAATAATCCCCCCAATGTCACATAATTTTTGTTCTCAATGCAACAGGCTGCGGCTTACGTGTGACGGTTTTTTAAGAACATGCCTGCATTCCAATACGGAATTTGACTTGAAAACGCCTTACAGGATGGATATGGGTGATGAGGCGATCGAGGATATTATTTTAAAGGCTGTAAGAATGAAGCCTCTGAAGCATAATCTCGGCTGTGATTCGGTTTCCGGTAATATTTGTTCTTCTTTAACTCCTGCGCGTACTATGTCCAAAATCGGCGGTTAAGTGCCGGTTTCTACAGCGCGATTGCTGATTTTAATGGCCGGTGAATAATTGCCGGGGGATGAATGAGCTTATAGTTTATACTGGTTTACTATATTATCTATTTCTTCTATTTTTTCGGTCAGTTCATTTTTCTGGCTTTCTTTTTTTATGATAGTTTTTATATACTTCACTCTTGTCTTTATTCCTGAAATATCCTCTGATAATAACCTGAATACATTTTTTAGCGTATGAGAACATTCATATAACTGATCGTCATCCCTGACAGAGGTTATTACATCCAGGTTTTTATTGGCAAGGTCCTTCAGCGCTTCGTTGAACCTGTATATGGGGCCTGCAACCTTGTGCATGGCGAAGAGCACGAAGATAGAGATTATGATCGAGGATATCAATATATTCAGGATAGATAATGTCATGATTATTGGAAAGAGCATATCCTTTATGTTTTTGTAAGTAACATGCGCTGACTGGAGGTTTGATTCGATTTCGCTGTTAAGAAAAATATACAGGAAAACGCCGAATAATATCATTATTAGTATATTTACCAGAATAAATTTTATTATTATTCTGAACTGAAAGGTTTTGTTTATAAGAATTGTATGTCTTCTTTTTGTATCCATTTTGGATAAACCTCCTAATGACATGTTTTACAGAGCTGGCCGTCATCGTTTTTCTTTGTAAGAAAATATGTTTTATATTCGGATTTTTTTGTAAAGATTTTTTCGAAAAGACTTTCCGCTTTCCATGAGGATGTATCGAATCTTTTGTTTTTCAAGTCATGGCATGTGATACATGTTATTTTGTTTTTTCGTGTCAGGATGAAGTTTGCGGGGAGTTTTTCGTTTATTTTAACATCGACTATATGATGGTTTTGCATTCCTTTATGACATGTATAGCATAATATTGAACATATTTTATCGGAGTCATGTAAGAGATCTTTCATCTCGTTATTACTATGGCATTCTTCGCATGACTTTTTTGAATGTATGAATGGGTGTATTTCAGTCTGCCCATTATTTGAAGCCAGGACATGGATATAGATTATTGAAATAATTACTGCGAAAAGGATTACTATAGACCTTTGAAGCATGTTTCTTAACCTTGTTAAAATGTTATTACAAGCTGTACATAGTATAACATTTTACTGTAATATTGATCATTTCTGTATTCTTCGTATGCGTCAATATAATTTTGATATTCGAGTTTAAGATAGGATATATTGGAGATATTTATATTTATTCCTGCAGTTATTCTTGTAAGTGGGTTTTTCTCTGTTGCTTCCTTGTTGCTAATCGCGACTATTTCCTCTATAGTAATTTCTTCATACCTGCCGTACAGGATCACGGGCAACAGGGAAAAATAATTCAGATCAAAGCCTGCTGTCACATGATATCCGTATAATTTTATTCCCACATTCTTATCGCGGTAGTAGTATTCGGAGCTGGCAATAACAGGGCCGATTTTGCTTTTAAGGTCGAGCGCGTATATTTTTTCCGTTGTACGGCCGTCCCTGTCTATATCATAGATATAGGAAAAACCTGTTTCGAATACCGGTATTGATCCTGATCTGAGTTCATAGGGATTGCTGAACGGGGTCAGGCCTATGCGGCCTCCGAAGGAATTTCCTCCATATGTGTATTTCTGCTCAATACCGTCAAGCATATAGACTGTCGCGTTAAAAGAAACAAAGTTTAACAGTATTCTTATGCCTTCATCATTATATCCGCCATCCATTATAATTTCGGTTGTCATAGGCGGGGTTACTGTTATTCTGTCCGACGGCAGGTAGGATTCCCAGTCATTCCCAAAAGGGACATCAAACTTGCCAACCTGTATATGGAGGCCTTCGTCGCGGAACAATCTGCCTCTAAGGGATATTCTGCTTCCGAATATATGATAATCGATAAATCCCACGCCCAACTCCGCGCCATCATGAAACACAAGAGCTGCCGCGACCTGGAGATGTTTGTAATCATGTTCCAGGTGAAGCTCAAAGTCTCCAAGAGAAAAGACGTTAGGTTTGTTTTTGTAATTTGAGATACTTACATCAAAAAAGCCATTTATTTGGAGAGCTTTCAGGATATTAACCTGCTGCTTTAAACCTGCCACCTGTTCTTTCAGATCTTCAAGTTCTTCGACACGGGCCTTGAGCTCATCGATCTCTTTTCTCAGGTCTTCAGGTGAGGATTTGCCCGGAACTGCGTTCTGATCAGCCTGGCTTAATATGATAGAGCCCGGTTCTGCGGGCTCAGGGCCGGCATCTGCCGGATAGGACAAAAATATGATGAGTGTGAAACATAATATGCTTATAGATTGGGGAATGTTATTCATATATGTCATCATCATCTAAAGGATATCCGTATATTGCTCTTGCTTTTTCGGCATCCAGTTCTGTAATACCTCCTGTGCGGTATATTTCGTTGTTTCCTTTGGGTATGATGGTAGGCGTGCCGTCAATGCTGAAACTGGTAGGCGCGTAATGCATAATGGAATGATAGTCATAATCGAAATCCTCTTCAACGAGAAGAGGATTGTCGATGATATCGAAATTGAATTCTTTGCCTGACAGTATGTTGTCCCATACAATGGTTACGTACAGGTCTCTGTCAGGTCTTTGATGTTCATGCACAAGACCAAGGCAATGTCCAAGTTCGTGTATTATGACATCAATGTCGCTGTAGGTTCTTCCGAATAGCATATGGCATTCTGAATTATTTTCACCTATTGATGAATACCATTGATCCTGTGAAACGCGTATTATTTCATAAGCGCCTGACCTGGGGGTTATTTTTTCGAAGCGTACGCCGCATACGTTTTCCCAGCTTGCCATCGCGTCATGAATGTTCTCGATATCTCTGTCTGAAAATTCTCCGGTTAGGTAATACGGTATTATGCCGTTTTCCCATGGTCCGATTGAAAATTCATACGAGCATGAGAACAGAAATAACAACAAAAATGATATTTTTTTCATGATATTTTACTTTAACAATAATAGCGTTAAAAGTCAGCCGGAATTAGTAATTGATTTATTTTAATTATCAGAATATCTTTTTAATAATAAGTTCGGGGCGGCAATCCTTTAAAGATCGCCTGGCGACAGCATGATCGGTTTTATTATACCTGTATATTAAAATATTGTATATATTATTATAATAGCATTATTTTAAAAAAAGTCATTAAAAAAACAGCTTTGAACGTTACACTTAATTTAACTGTGTAATAATGGCTGCATGTTTATCCGTTTTCTGTTCAGGCCGGCATTTCAGCAGCTTTTAAGGTGATTGTAATTAATTGTTTATCAATTTGCAGATGAATACTATTTTAATAAAAGCAAGTCAACTTGATTAATTTATACTTTAAAAGGGCAGGGTAAATAAAGTAAGTAAATGCTTTTTTTAATAAAAAAGTCCGTAATCAGGTACGGACTTTTTCAGGGTAGTCGGGGTGTACGAGGCTCGAACTCGCGACCTCCTGCGTGACAGGCAGGCACTCTAACCAAACTGAGCTAACACCCCATATTTTAGTATCTGGTACACTAAATTTAATGCATTTTATGTCAACAAAAAAATAAATAATTTTCTAATGTTCGGCAATTGATAGACATTTTTGCGCACTTGTTTGTTATTTTAATAAAATGGACGGGAAAAGTCAAGCAACTTGGTCTGTTTATTATTTTAAAATAAGCATAATAAATTATTGTATTTTCTGGCCGGAAATGATATTTTTCAGTATAATAAATATAAACATATAATTTATTTAATTAAAAAGAAAACGCCATGTCAAAAAAAATAGCACTGGAAATTTTCGACGAGATTAAGAAGAAGAATGAGAGGACGGATATTGATTCGATTCCTCATTCAGATGATTTTGTGCATAATATGAGTATCTCCATTGGTATTGATCCTATCTTTGTAAAGCAGTTATTACATGTATTGATCGATGCTCATAAGATATTTGCAATTGAGATTATCGGTGAGGATAAAAAAAATAATATACCTAGGGTGGAAGGCTATGTTGAATCAGATCTTAAAACTTTAAGGAATCTCAAGTATTATTTCCAGGATGCCCTTATGCGGCTGTATGAGGCTGAGCACTACAAGCGTCTTAACTTTAAGCAGATAATTAAAGATATAATGCCTATTATGAACAGATTAAATAATACGCCTATGGGGCAAATAGCGAATAAAGCTATAATGATGGGGGAACTGGAAAGGCTGCTGGAAAAGAATTTTGAAGAATATACTGAAGAATGGAAAGAGCGTAATCTGGATATTGCATTGAATAAGGCGATTTCCGGAGGCAAGATTGCTTCTATTGATAAAGATGATAATTATAGTGAAGTAATTAGTCTGGACGGGGAATTCGCGGAACACGGCGGACCCGCTGATCATAAGAATTATTCTGATATTATTTCAAAGAGTAAAAATTATCCTCTTGACAGGATATTGAAGATATACGGAGTAGATTTCTTTTTTAAGGCACAGGTAAGAAGGCATCAGTTTGCTTATCTTTCCGGGTTAGTCGATGCCGGCAAATTCTCCAAGAACTCCGATCTTTTACATTTAAAAGAAATGCTTCGGGCATTGAAAAAGAAGTCCGGTTCTGATTCTGAATTGTTGAAATTACGGGATGATATTACCGGTCTTGAAAGAGTTATTACTCACAGGCTGTACTTTGGTACTTATAACAGGTAACTAAATTCGGTTTTTTATATTCAGTACAGTTTAGCCGGGTGCTATATATGCCGGTTATTAAAAGTCGTGAACTGCCATAAAAATAAAAAAACCTTTATTATATAAAGGTTTTTTTATTTAAAGAGCGGGTGACCGGGCTCGAACCGGCGCTGCCAGCTTGGAAGGCTGGAATTCTACCACTGAATTACACCCGCAGAGTACTTATACCAATTTATAAATAATATAGAATGAGTCAAGTAAATTATTTCTGTATTAGTAATGGATAGGAGGGGCGTGTATTAGGAGTATGCCCGGTAATCTTTTGTTTACAATAATCTAAACTAATAGTTTTCAATTTCAGTGCCGAAAGCGGATGCTGTTTTCCCATCTGTTTGTTGCTTTGTCTGTCGTTCTGTTCAGAAAGTCGTTTAAAATAATATTCAGGAATTATTATGAATTTGATTGCATTATAATCGGATTTGTGTATTATTATTCTTTATTATTTTTAATTTCCTGCATAGATTCCTGGTTATTATAATAGAAATAATACATATATTAAAGAGTAAATAGAAAGATCATAAAAAGACCGTGTTTTGTCACGTGCAGGAAAGTTTTTTAATTTAAAATATTATATCAAAGTTTCTTCTGTTTCGGGGAGAGGAGTATGGCAAATATAAAGAGATTTCGGGTATTACCATATTTACCAGGCGGGTTAAAGCCGCTTCTTAAGATAGCGCAGAACATGTCATGGGTATGGAATTTCGAAGCTATTGAATTATTCAGAAGGCTCGATGTGGAGACATGGAGGGAAGTAAACCATAATCCGATAGCTTTACTGGGTTCTCTTTCCCAGAAGGCTATGGATGAAGCTGCGGAGTCGGAGAGCTTTATTGCTCATATGAAACGCGTTGAAGAGGAGCTGGATTGGCACCTGAGCAGGAAAACGTGGTTCCAGGAAAAGACGGCGGGTGAGGAAAAATTTGAGATTGCCTATTTCTCTGCTGAGTTCGGCATACATGAGTGCCTGCCGATTTATTCGGGAGGGCTTGGGGTACTGGCCGGCGATCATTTAAAGTCAGCCAGCGAATTAGGTTTGCCTTTGAACGGGGTCGGCCTTTTATACAGGCTGGGATATTTTCACCAGTATCTTAATGTGGACGGATGGCAGCAGGAGAGATTCCCGGAAACGGATTTTAACAATATACCGGTCACTCTTGTTAAGGATGGTAACGGGGAAATAGTTTATATTAAAGTAGAGTTTCCGGGCCGCGATGTGTATGCCCAAATTTGGGAAGTTCTTGTGGGAAGGGTGAGGTTATATCTTCTTGATACGGATATTGATAAGAATTCAAATGAGGACAGGTGGATAACTTATCAGTTATACGGCGGCGATAACGAGATGAGGATCAAACAAGAACTGCTTCTGGGCGTGGGCGGTGTAAGGGCGCTCAGGGCAATCGGGAAAAATATTACGGTGTATCATATGAACGAGGGGCACTCTGCTTTTCTCAGTGTTGAGAGGATACGCATTGCGATGAAGGAATATAATCTTTCATTTCAGGAAGCGCTTGTGAATGTAAGCGCGAATAATGTTTTTACTACTCATACTCCTGTACCTGCCGGGAACGACAGGTTTGCCCCTGAACTGATCGATAAGTATTTGTCTTCTTATATCAGAGATATGGGACTTAAGAAAGAAGATTTTCTTGCGTTAGGCAGGGAAATCCCCACTGATAAAGAAGAGACATTCTGCATGACTGTTCTTGCGATTAAAACCGCTGCTTTCTGCAACGGCGTATCCAGGCTGCACGGGTCAGTATCCAGAAATATGTGGAAGAAGATTTGGCCTTTGCTGCCTGTACATAATATTCCCATTAGTCATATTACAAACGGTATACAGACACTTTCATGGACTTCGGATGAAATGATGAGAGTGCTAAACAGGTACCTGGGCCCGCGCTGGGTGGATAACCCGGTTGATAAGGAGGTGTGGCTTAATGCTGATTCGATCCCTGAATCGGAATTGTGGAGATGC
This sequence comes from uncultured Leptospirales bacterium, assembly GCA_964631555.1. GTDB lineage: Bacteria > Spirochaetota > UBA4802 > UBA4802 > JAFGDQ01 > CAZVYR01. Next base: position 2,226 of record CAZVYR010000044.1, on the reverse strand, counting down.
AGGGAGAGAATGAAGGAAAGGCTCGTGGGATTCGCGAGAAGGAAGCTGAAAGAACAATTGACGGCAAGGGGTATGCCGAAATATGAAATTGAGATTGCGGATGCTGTACTTGACTCAGAGGCCTTTACTATCGGTTTTGCAAGAAGATTCGCCACGTATAAGAGGGCTGATCTGATTTTTATGAATATGGCAAGGCTTGAGAAAATACTTCTTAATAAAGAAATGCCTGTACAGATCATATTCGCAGGGAAGGCTCATCCAAAGGATAATATGGGCAAAGAACTTATAAAGAAGATAGTCAGCCTCGCAAGAGAGGAGAAGTTCAGGAATAAGATAGTCTTCCTTGAGGATTATGATATCAATATAGCAAGATACATAGTACAGGGCGCCGATGTGTGGCTGAATACACCGGTAAGGCCCAAGGAGGCTTCGGGTACAAGCGGGATGAAGGTTGTTCCAAACGGGTGTGTCAATATAAGCGTGCTAGACGGCTGGTGGGCCGAGGCTTATAACGGGAATAACGGCTGGACTATAGGTCATGGAGAGGAATATGATGACTGGGAGTACCAGAATTTAGTGGAGAGCGAATCGCTTTATAATATACTGGAGAACGAGATCATTCCCATGTTTTATAAGCGCGGCATGGACGGGATTCCCAGGGAGTGGGTTGAAACAATAAAGGAATCGATGAAGACGATCTGCCCGATGTTCAATACTAACAGGATGGTTGGGGAATATGCGGAAAAGTTTTATTTAAACGCGCACGCTAATTACAAAAGGCTGTCAGGGGATAAATTCAGCAGAACTATTGCCTTAAGCCAGTGGCAGAGAAAGATAAATGAAAGATGGAAAGAGGTATCGGTAAAAGATCTGTATATTGAAGATAAGGGTGAAATAGTAGTAGGAAAGAGGATAAATGTTAAGGCGATCGTCAACCTTGGGACTTTGTCGCCGGAAGAGATTCAGGTAGAGCTGTATTTCGGGGACATGAATTCAGCCGGGGATATTGTGGAAGGCGCGGCAGAGCCTTTAAAGATGGTTAACAGCCTGAACAACGGGGATTACCAGTATGAAGGCCACCTGCTTTGCCTCAAGTCCGGGCAGTTCGGCTATACTATACGGATTGTTCCCTTTAATGAGGATATGTGCAGGAAATACATACCCGGGTGGGTCACATGGGCCTGATAAAAAAATCTCAGTCTATTTTTAATATTGTCATAAAGGCTTCCTGTGGTATTTCAACCGAGCCTATTGTTTTCATTCTTTTCTTGCCTTCTTTTTGTTTCTCAAGGAGTTTTCTCTTTCTTGAAATGTCACCGCCGTAGCATTTAGCTGTCACGTTCTTCCTGAGGGCTGATATTGTTTCCCTTGCTATGATCTTCGCGCCTATCGCGGCCTGCAGGGGTATCTTGAACTGGTGCCTAGGAATGACGTCCTTGAGCTTTTCTATGAGCTCCCTGCCGCGGGCATAGGCTTTATCCTTGTGCACTATAAAGGAGAGTGCGTCAACAGGCTCACCGTTTACGAGAACGTCTACTTTCTGCATATCCGCAGGTTTGTATTCCTTAAACTCATAATCAAAGGACGCGTATCCTTTTGAGCATGATTTAAGCTTGTCGTAGAAGTTAAACACGATCTCCGCGAGCGGCATGCTGTATTTCAGCTCCACCCTGTCTGCCGTGATGTAATCCATGGATTTGTGTATGCCCCTGGAATCCTGCACTATTGCCATTATGTTGCCGATGTATTCGGTTGGGGTTATTATGCTCGCGTCAACAAAGGGCTCTTCGATCTTTTCTATTGACCCTGGGTCAGGCATTTTTACAGGGTTGTCTATCATCAGTACTTCTTTTTTTATGGTCGTTATTTTGTAGATTACCGTAGGAGCTGTTGTCACGAGAGAGAGGTCGAATTCTCTTTCAAGTCTTTCCTGCACGATCTCTTTATGAAGCAGGCCGAGGTAACCGCACCTGAAGCCGAACCCGAGAGCGAATGAGTTATCGGGCTCTGTAAGGAGGGATGCGTCGTTGAGTTTTAATTTTGAAAGCGCTTCCTTGAGGTCTTCGTATTCATCGCTGTACATGGGATACAATCCTGAGAATACAAAGGGCTTGACTTCCTTGAAGCCTTTCAGGGCTTCTTTCGCGGGATTGTTGGCGAGGGTTACTGTGTCTCCTATCTTTGTTTCGGTCACGGATTTTATTCCCGCTGTTATGTATCCCACAT
>CAZVYR010000043.1:0-16884 GCA_964631555.1 uncultured Leptospirales bacterium | reverse complement strand
GTATAAATAACAGCCCGTAGGGCACAGACTATGGTATCAGGCATCATCCTGTTCCCAGGCATCGTCCTGTTCCAGGACGGTGCCTGATACCATAGGATGTGTTAACATCGTCATCGTTCTTTGAAAACTGAAACAACCAAAATCAGCGCCAGTCCCAGTAAGGAACGGTTGTGACAGTGTAGTTGTCTTCCCGTTCCCTGCGTTCTTTGCTGTCACGATCGCTTCCTTAACGATCTTCCCTTTATCCCAGAAAATACACACAAAATTCAATTGACTTTTTACTCTTTTCTGATGATATTTCCTTTAGATAATATAGCAGGATAGCCGAAGCGGTATTGCAAATACTAACAGGCTGGGTAAATTCGATTACAACGGATTGGAACAGTCTGCCTTACGCCTCTTTAACATTATAGCAAATCGCTGATATTCCTGATCACAGACTCATCCAAACCGGCATATCCGAATATCATATAATAGTTTTTCTTTTATCCCGCTTTGATATTAAGAGGATCTGTCATCCTGCATAACTGAGGAGAAATATCATGAATACATCAACATCTGCATTAAAATATAAAATCAAGGAACCTATGGGGCTTTCACCGCGTATTACCTGGCTTCGTGATTATTATTTTGAGGGAATAAAGCGTAAATGGAATAACGAATACACAGTATGGACTACAGGGACGCCATGGGACGTATGCTATGATGAGATCACTTACTATATTGTTCCGGAGACCTATCCTTTCCTCCAGACATTCCGTTCATCAATGTACCAGATGGCGCAGCCTGTTAAGCTCCACAATGACTTCTGGAACTGGAGCCTGCCCGAACGTCGCGCGTGGTTCATTAAAGAAGCTATGGTCAATTATGTGCCGCAGGAAATACTGCCCGGCGATCTTATTGCAGGTGCGCGCTTCAATTTACAGGCCTCACGATGCTGGACCGGAAAAGAGGCAAAAGCGCGCGACAAACTGATTTACGGCAAAAAAGGCACGCGCGCGAAGATGAAATGGTTCCATGATCACGGTTATGGGAACGCAGGCGCCACTTCCGGCCATCTGATACCGGATTATAAAACAGTCCTGCTGTCCGGCTGGAAGGGCATCTATGAAGATCTGGAAAAGAAATATAATTCATTGTCAAAACATGAACAAAAGAACGCTAAAGGAGCACAACTGCGCGCAATGATGACTGCAGCAAGAATGCCCGGTGACCTTGCAGCGAAATATGCCGCACTTTGCCGCAAGCTTGCACACCGTGAACTTGTTCCGTCAAGAAAGGACGAGCTTCAGCAGATGGCGGATAATCTTAACCGCGTGCCATGGCATCCGGCCCGCACATTCCACGAAGCAGTCCAGTCACTCTGGCTGACTCACATGCTTGTAATGAGCGATGAGAATTATCCGGGGCCCGGAGTTTCTTTCGGAAGGCTTGACCAGTACCTATGGCCGTTCTGGCAGACTTCGATCAAAGACGGCATGGATCGTGAATTCGGCAAAGAGATACTCAAATGCTTCTGGATACACGCGAATACTGCCTATGACGCAATGATACGGGTCGGCGGCAATCAGGGTATCACCGCGGGTTTCGGCCAGCTCTTCAATCTTTCAGGCATGGGGCCTGGCGGCGCTGATATGACTAATGACCTGACATACGCGCTCCTCGAAGTAATCGATGAAATGACTCCCATTCTTGAACCCAAGCCGAACGTCAGGCTGCACCGCAACTCTCCTGATGAGCTGCTTGACAAGGTGATCGATATGATATCGTCAAGCCAGGGAGCTCCTTTCCTGCTGAATTTCGACGAACGTTCAATGGCTGGCATGCTCCGGGAAGCAAAGACCGCCGGCATACAGCATCTTATCAATGAAAAGAATGTACATGACTACGCCTCTGTCGGCTGTCTTGAAAACACCATGACAGGCAATGACCGCTCCGGCACTGTCGACGTTAACCTGAACCTTCTGAAAGCTGTCGAACTAGCGCTTACAGGCGGAAAAGACCTGCTGCCTTTTACAGACATGATGTCAGGCAAAACCGAAAAGATTCAGAGGGATGGCATCAATACCGGTAACCCTGATAAGTTTGCCACGTGGCAGAATTTCTGGAACGCATATATAATTCAAACAAAGCACATCATAAAAAAAAGTGTGGAACTGTACGAAGCCTCGGAAAAGGTGCGCTCTGCTTATTCACCAACACCATATCTTTCCTGTCTTGTAAAGGGATGCGCGGATAAGGGACGCGATGTAACACAGGACGGACCGGAGATCCGTTTCACTACAATCGAAGGCGTTACATTCGCGACTACCGTGGATTCCCTTCTCGCGGTAAAGTACCTGGTCTTCGACAAAAAAGAATGCACCATGGCTGAGCTTATACAGGCATTGAAAGACAACTGGACCGGGCATGAGGTACTGCAGGCCAAGGCAAAGAACCGTGCCCCGAAATACGGAAGAGATGATAATTACTCCGATAATATGGCGCGTAATGTTATGGATCTCTGGACAAACGAAACCTGGAAATACACGACAAAATCAACCGACCGCCGGTTCCGGCCGGGTATGCTTTCATGGAACTACTGGGTGGGCGATGGTTATATCATGGCTGCCAGCCCGGACGGAAGGCCCAAAGGTCAGTTTCTCTCCAACGCGATATGCCCGTCCAATGGTGCGGATATCAACGGCCCTACTGCAAATGCGAACTCGGCAGGCAAAGCCATGGGAGGCAAGGCTTCTGACGGCAAAGGCGACTGGAAGGAATTTTTAAGCAATCTCCCTAATGGTGCGAGCCACACAATTACTTTCAACCCGTCATTATTGCGTGACCATGAGCACAGAAAGAAGTTCAAGGCATTCCTTAAAGGATATACAGAGAACGGCGGTTCTGCACTACAGATCAATATGATCGATGCAAATATGCTGCGCGAAGCGCAGAAACATCCGCAGAATTACCGGCACCTGCTTGTGCGCGTCACAGGCTACAACGCCTATTTTACCAGCATAGGGCGCGAGCTTCAGGATGAGATCATCGCGCGTGAGAGCCATAATCAATATTAGCGAATGATTTCAATGCCGGATACAATGATCAACAACAGGGAAAAGCCGGAGGCGAGAGTACTCAACATACAGCGCATGTCCACAGAGGACGGGCCCGGGATCCGCACTACTGTATTTTTTAAGGGATGCGGACTGCGCTGCGCCTGGTGCCACAACCCGGAAAGTATATCTTCAAAGCCCCAGATCCAGTGGATTGAAAACAAGTGTATCGGCTGTAAAAACTGCATAGCAGTATGCCCTGAGCATGCGCTTTCCTTAAGTCCCGAAGGCATCGTCATTGACAGAGAGCAATGCACAGGCTGCGGAACCTGCGCCGACGAGTGTCCCACAACAGCCATGGAACTCCTTGGCAAAACATGGAAACTCGATGAACTCATTGATGAAGTCGTAAAGGACAGCGCGTACTTTAATAACTCCGAAGGAGGGATCACAGTTTCAGGCGGAGACCCTGCACTCCAGGCTCATTTCGTTCAGGCTTTTCTCAGGGAGTGCAGGAACCGGGGAATACATACCGCACTCGATACATGCGGTTTCTGCAGCACAGAAGCCCTTGACCTTCTGCTTCCTTATACTGACCTGGTGCTCTATGATATTAAAGAAATTGACCCTGAACTCCATGAAGAATATACAGGCCATTCCAATCAAAAGATTTTCAATAACATCCTGCATATACGCGACTACATACGTCATAACGGCAACGGCCTGAAGCTCTGGATAAGAACACCGCTTATTCCCGATACTACAGCAACAGATGATAATATAACCGGTATCGGTGCCTTCATTGCAAAAGAGCTGAACGACGTAGTAAGCCGCTGGGAACTATGTTCCTTCAACAACCTGTGCAGGGACAAATACCGCCGCCTGGGAATTGAATGGCGATTTAACAAGGCAGAGCTCCTTACCAGGGAATTTCTCGATAACATAACGGCAACAGCAAAACAATCCGGCGTAGATCCCGGTATTATATTCTGGACAGGAGCCACCCGTGTGGAAATCGATGACCGTGAAGCAACCCCCGGGAAGCAGAATTCACCCTATGGACCTGCCGGGAAATGCGGAGCATGATATTCATACAGAGGTAAGCATATTTAAGAATCTCAACTTGACTGACTTTTTATTTTAAAATTTACCGTCGCATCGATAATCTTGACACTATTAGCAGAAAAAGTCGTTCAAGTTGAGTAAGAATATTATTGATTAAAATCTATTTTACAGAGGCAGAATCATGAACGTTTTCAAAGAGTTTAAAACCGAAGACATGAAAGAATTCGAACCCGATGCCAAGATAGGTTTGCTTGCTACTATCAATCCTGAGGGACTTCCGCATCTTACCCTGATAACAGCAATGCAGGCAAAGATGCCTACACAGCTTGTCTGGGGGCAGTTTTCAGAAGGCCTCAGCAAAAAGCACGTGAAGACAAACCCGAACACTGCGTTCATGATTATGAGCCTTAAGCGCGATCTCTGGCGCGGAAAGGCTGTTTGGACTCATGAGGAAAAAGAAGGCGAGGACTACGAGATGTTTAACAGAAAACCTATGTTCCGCTACAATACTTATTTTGGAATTCACACTGTTCACTTCATGGATCTTGTAGAAACCTATGGAAGGGAAAAACTGCCCATGGGTGCGATAGTAAAGGGAGCTGTTATAACAAAATGCATTAAAGGTCTTGCGAGAACCAGGCAGCCGTCACATATACTTAAGCCCTGGGCACAGAAGCTTTTCAACAGGCTTGATTCGCTCAAGTTCCTGACATATATCGGCACAGACGGATTTCCTGTGATAATTCCGGTTATCCAGTGCCAGGCAGCAGACTCGAGAAGGCTTGCGTTCGCACCCGCTGCCTATAATGACGAGCTTAAAGAAATTAAAGAAGGTACTCCTGTCGCGATCTTCGGAATGACCCTTCAGATGGAAGATATTTTGATAAGAGGCATCTTTACCGGTTTCCGGCGTTTCCTCGGCCTGAAGCTGGGTATTGCAGATATTGAATGGGTGTATAATTCAATGCCGCCGGTACAGGGGCAGATATATCCGGCCAGGGAATTAAAACCTGTAACCGACTGGAGCGTGCCTTCTTAAAACTAAAATTTTATTTCCATTAATCTCTTTTTGGGTCTAATCCCCGCAACTCTGCTGCAAGGATGATCCATTTTACGGTTTATCTCTTAATACTAATCCTGATTTTGCAATAGCATAAGCCGCTTCGTGTGGGTCGTTCAACATTCTTGTCTATCCTTCCCAATCACGCAACACTCGGTACGGGCTGTTAGTTAGGCTTTGCCCGATAAATATTTTAACTCAATAAGAAGCACCAAGCTGCGCCTGGCGCACTAATGTCCAGACTTCTTTAATCATTTCACTGTCTGACGAAGTTTGTTTTTTCCCATTTATTCATATTTTTTCCTAATGCCCAATGCAGCGATGTGTTAAGATGTGCCGCGCGTAACAGAACGCAAATCCAAAAATTTATTCAGCTCCGAACTTCATAAAATTTCGCTGCAAAAATTAACAAAACGCCCATTGCGGACCAGTATGATGGCTATGTTTTACTTTTTCTCACGTCCCTGAGGATTATTTATTGCATTATTTAATTTCACATGGGGCAGATCCTCGTATTTCTGATTTTTACCGGAATAATATTCAAAGGCTCCGATATCCGGGCCTTTACCGTTCGGACGGGCTCTGTCAAGAAAATCGAGCTTATAACCGGATATGACAGCGCCTGCATCTATGGCAGGACTATTGCTTTTTATTATGTCAAAATCGACTGCCTTTGTACCTGCAATGTTTGCAAAACCTATATCATTATAGTCAGCATCTGAAGTACTGGCATATATCCGGATAATATTATTTTTAGCGTTAAAATTCCGGTGAAGCTGGTGGCCGAATCTTGGGCTCACCTGATCCATAATATACAGATTGTCGGTAAGATATACCGTATCCTTTTCCAGATCGCCTCCTGACATACCGGATGACGTGGCCGTGAATATACTCCATAACATTCCTGCGTTCAGCGAACCTTTATGCTGAACGAGCGTATTATTGAAGAACTGTACATTTTTAAAGTTCGTATTGTTTACCTGAAAGAGCCCCATCCATCCGCTGTCAATGATGACATTATCATGAAGAGCAATATCTCTTATAGTGCCTTTTGTATTCCGATTTGTCGGATCAAAGTAAGAAGCTGCTTCGAAAAATCCGCAGCAATTGCAGGCGATATTATGGTGTATATTCACATTGTAAATGGCTCTGGCCGGATCATTGGTTGCCCAGGCGGAAATTTCGGTAGCGCCGCCGTCACAATCGACGTATCCACCTACCCATTTGGCCGGTCCGGTACAGTTAACAAAATTATTATAGCAAACCTCAACATTAGCCGCATTCACGAATATGCCCTCTGCGCCGCCCACCAGGTTCGGGTCTACACCGGGATTGTCGTCAATGCCCATAATCAGGTCATGAACATAATTGCCGCGAACCAGTGTGTGCTGCCCTGCAATCATAATGCCTATGTCACAACTATCAATCTCACAATTGAGTAATTTAGTGTTAGCACCGGCAAGAAACGTGCCCAGGCCGCCGACAATACCGTCGATTTTTCCATTTGCGTCCGGGGTAAAATCATGAACCATGGTGTTATCCCCCCTTGCGCCGGACAAATGCAATCCATCAAAAGTAAGATCACTTATAAAAGTAATAATCACCGGGCCTTGTCCCGGTTTACTTGAAACAATAAAGTGCGGCAACGGGTCGTTCTTTTTGCCGTAATTCGTATACACTTTCACCTTCGTGAAATACGGAATATCAAGTCGTCCATGATACTTACTGCCGCGTTTAAATCGAACGACCACGACATTTGACGGGATGGCCGCTATTGTTTTTTTGGGTGCAGATTGAGAAAGACCATTGTTACTATCATTGCCATTAGTGCTGTCAACATAACATACTGTACCGAGAGAATCGTAGTTATCCCCGAAAAGGAGTGAACCGGTTGTGAAAAAGAACAGAAGTACGATGAAGAACTTTACTTTTATTTTCATTTTCCCTCATAATTTATAAACAATAATTTACTTTTAATGATATTGCAAGGAGGTTTATATTTAGTATTGCTTATAATATACAGACTTCGCCTTTGTACAGCTTATCTTATTTGAAATTCAGGCATATAAAACGTTGCGTATGTCAATAATAATTTGGCATAACCTGTCGCCTCAGTCAAAGTCATCTCAAATTTGTTTTTTATTCACAGATAAAGTCAAATTTGGAAATCACAATTTTCGTTTCTTATATCAATCGCGTGAGCTTCTTTTATTGACCCAGCATCAATGATGTTGTAGTAAACTTTTTCGCGAAAAAATACAATTTAAATTGACAGCCTCTATAAAAATAAATATTGTGTGATTCATTGTTTAAATAGAGAATTTTCATTGCACATAAAACCACTTAATTTTTCCAACATAAGATTGATACGAAAGATTTCATCACTTGCAGTACTTTTTCTTTTTTCTGTACTCTTCTCTTAGGAAGATCTTATAATATTAAAGTTATAGCAAATCTCATATGTCATTTCGACCGAAGGGAAAAATTTTAATTATTTTTATAAAATGAAAAGATTTCTCGTCAATAAACCTTTCGAAAGAAAAGTTTTTCAACAAGTATATTATTAGATATATCAGGTGATAGTTATATGGAAGAATGCCCAAACTTATCAAAATGTGGATTTTTTAAGGAATATGAAAATGATGAACGAATGCACGAGGCCCTAAGAGGCTTTGTCAATTTATATTGCAAAGGTCCAAGACAGGAAGATTGTATTAGAAAGAAAGTAAGTAAAGCTCTTGGAGGACCTGATCATGTACCGTTAAATATGAAACCAAATGGAAAGCGCATCATAGAATCTTCTAATGAAGAATGGTCAGATGAAGTTAAAAAAAATATTTCTTAGTTCTTCTTTCTTTTCTGAGAAACTAAAATAAAGAATAAAATGTGATATTATGAAATTTAGTTTCTCAGAAAAAGATAAAAAAATATCTTACCTTTAAATAAACTAATATGAAATCAAAAAAAAGAGTACTTGTTCTGGGATGTAATTTTGCAGGACTTACCGTTTCCCGCTTAATCCATAGCGAAGCAAAAGAAGCTGTAGAAATTACAGTCATCGATCGCAAGAATTATCTGAATTTTATACCCAATATCCCGATTGAAGTTTTTAATAATCATAATCCTTCGGATAATTTAGAACTTCAATTTTTAAAATTTTTAAAGTCAGATGGCACTGAATTTATTCAAGCAGAAATTGAGCGTATAGACGCTGATTCTAAAAAAGTTTTTTTCACACCTAATGAAAGAGATGGTTCAGCACAGGAATCAATAACCTATGATTATTTGGTCGTTGCAGTGGGTTGTAAGCTTGATTTTGATAAAATTGAAGGATTCGCTGAATTTGGCCATACATTTTCCGATGCTTTTTACGGAAATAAGGTTAGGGATTTTCTATATAACGATTATAAAGGAGGCCCGGTTGTCATCGGTTCCGATCGATTTTTTCAAGGCCATAGCACCAAGCTGCCTAAAATACCAACTGCCCTTGCAGCATGCGAAGGACCTCCGGTTGAAATTGCTTTTTCAATGGCCGATTGGCTAGAAGATCATAAAATGGGTGATGCTAAAAACATTACGCTATTCACACCTGGAGAAGTAATTGCAGAAGATGCGGGTAAAAAAATACTCGACCAGTTACTTCCTATGGTTACAGAAATGGGGTTTGGATATAAAAATAATATACAAAGTATTAAACGATTGTCTAAAGAAGGTATTGAGTTTAAGAATGGAACTAACTTAGAGGCTGAATTAAAGATCATCTTCCCCAATTGGGAGCCACATCACTTTATGAAAAATCTTCCTTTTGTGGATGATCAAGGTTTTGTAGTTACCGATTTATATATGAGAAATCCGGATTATCCTGAAATATTTGCTGTAGGAGACGCAGCAGCACTTACCGTTCCCAAATTAGGTTCTCTTGGGCATATGGAATGTGAAATTGCAGCTAAAATGATTGCAATTGGTGTTTCGGATAATCCTGATAAACAAACAATAGCACCTTTGCATCCAATGGTTGTTTGTTTTGGCGATATGGGAAATCATAAAGGTTTTTATATGCATACGGATGAATGGTGGGGAGGTAAAATTTCCGTCTTAAAAATTGGATACACTCCGTATATTTTGAAAATGGGATTCAAAAATATGTACTACACGCTTGGTGGAAAAGTACCCGGATGGGGAATGCCTCTGTCCGAATTAGTTGGAGATCATGCGATAATTTAAACAACAAGGCTAACGGCAACTCAAATTACCAATATATTTTATAAATTAGTGTTTAATTTAATCCTGTTCCCCTCCGTTTCAAATCCCGGAATAATACAATCTAACGCAGATTACTCCTCCTATCACAATAGTAAATTCTTTTCCCCTGTTCAACAAACACTGACGTATCTAAAGCCCGCTTTTAAAATCTTATTTACAATTACCAGCGGGGCTGAATCGCTTAAGAGAGATACGTCTCTCCTGCGGCCTGCAATGTTCCCTGTGTACGCTTCATGTTACCTTTGCCAGTTTCCACGCACCACTCAGTACGGGCTGCGGGTCAGGCTTTGCCCGGTAAAGAGTTTCACTTCATAAGAAGCACCAAATATATTTATTTTCGTACAGATTATTATCCAGCCACTCCGGATAATTTTAGGCCTTTTGTAAAACAGTAATAAGGATAACGTTAAATTTTTTATCGACTTACGTTATTTTAAAATTAATGAAGCTCCCCGTCGCAAGCGGACGGGGTATCAAAAACTAAATTGGTAACTTTCCGCAGCAAGTGCAGGCTTTCTGCAAAAGCTGCGGGGAATTGAACCATTGGGAGATTAAAAATCTATTTGACTTTTTGAAAAACTTCTATTGATATTCTTTTCAACGGAAGGTATGCTATATGATTACTTTAAAGGAATACAATGAGTACGGCTCTTTTCTTGAAAGCTCAATGGCGCTTAAAACATTTCCACTTGCAATAAAAATGCTTAAAACTGAAAATGACATTCCAGAAGGAGCACTGAGACCAAAGAGGGACAGGGGCTATCACCTGGCACAGTGTCAGGCCTTTTCATTTTCCCGTCGTCAAGGTAAGACAGTAGCTATGCTGAAAGAGGATAACTGGTGCTGGGGTCCATTATTTGCTTACGGATTGATAGAGCCCAGCGTCGCTGATAATTATAATGAATTACAGAATGACATTAAAATCATACCAATGCTTGAATACGGCAAGTATATCGGCCTAGTTTCCGCTCCATTAAACAATACTAGTTTTGAGCCGGATATAGTCATGATATATTCCAACGCTGGTCAGTTAAGGCATATGCTTCATGTATTAAGCTTTATCGGCGAAGGAGTGGTCAATTCACCCATATACCCGGTGGCTTCCTGCGCCCTATCCGTTGTTCCGGCACTTAACGGCCGGAATTGCATCACTTTACCTGATCCTGGCGAGGCAGGCAGGGCTTTTGCCGATGATGATGAAATTATCTTTTCCATGCCGAAAAAGAGCATAGCACACCTTGTTTCGCAGGTTAAGGCTTTTGATGAGATAAAAATGGGACATAAACACGCCCCTTTCCTGGAAATAAGAGGGGACTTCGCAAGGCCGGACTTTTATAAGCGGCTGTTTCACGAATGCGGGCTTGATGCGGACGATAAGCCTACATGGCCGGAGAAATAACTTGTTCGCGGCAATGTGGCCATATCTCCTCCTGGAGTCATTAAAATTTAATTAGTCGATTTATTCTTTTTTCTTTTCCTGACTTTTAACCTGCATTATTTTTTTTAAACTATTGAATATTTTAATTTGAGCTTGTTTAACACCTATTATTAATTATTTTGAATTTACGTTAGGGGATTCTTTTAAAGTCTTTTCATTCAAATAATTTTATCCTTATTATCATTTTTTTTTAAAATACAATTGATAAATACCTAAAAGGTTCAACTTCATTAGTATCTAACAGATAAAATGCTAGCACTTTATGGCAATGATTTTAAAAAATAAGACAAGATTAACAGGATTCTTCAAGAATTTTGCAGAAAGCACATTGTCCAATGTATGTACTATGGCAATAAAACCTTTTACAAGATCGTGGCAACACGCATCGCTTATACAGTTATTTAAAATATGGTATTACACGTACATAGAATGCATGACCGGTTACAGTAAGCATTAAATATCAAAAAATTATTAATCAATGGGGGTAGTTAAGTTGGAAGACAGATTGGTAAAACGGATTACTTTATTTATTGTAACATTGTCAGCATTTCTTGCTCCTTTTGACGCTTCGTCGGTCAATATTGCGCTTCCTTCAATAGGCAGAGATTTTTTAATGGATGCAATTTCCCTTGGCTGGGTTACCACTGCATATCTCTTAAGCTCTGCGATGTTTCTTGTCCCCTTCGGCAGAATTGCGGACATCTATGGAAGAAAAAAAATATTCATTACAGGAATTTCAATATTCACTGTTGCATCATTATCCATGACCATGTGTACGTCCGCCGAAATGCTTATTGCTTTAAGAATTGTACAGGGACTCGGGGCGGCCATGATATTCGGCACAGGAATAGCATTTTTAAGCTCGGTTTTCCCTCCGCAGGAAAGGGGCAAAGCACTCGGGATATCGGTCTCTGCGACATATCTGGGTCTTACACTCGGGCCATTTTTAGGCGGATTCTTAACTTTACATTTCGGGTGGAGAAGCATTTTCCTGGTCAATGTTCCGTTGGGGCTTATAATAATTGTGCTCGCTCTTTTGAAATTAAAAGGAGAATGGGCTGAAGCAAAGGGAGAAAAATTTGATTTAACAGGATCAGTCTTTTATTGCCTGGGTATTATTGCTATGATGCTCGGCTTTTCCGGTATGTCAAAATTCGGGAAAATGGCAAGCACGGGCCTGATTCTGGCTGGTGTACTAATCCTCTTTTTATTTGTAAAATGGGAAATGCGGCAAAAGAGTCCGGTTCTTGATATAAGTCTTTTCATTAATAACAAGGCTTTTGCTTTCTCGAATCTGGCGGCCCTGATTAATTACAGCGCTACTTATGCGATTACGTTTTTCTTAAGTCTGTACCTGCAATACATAAAAGCCCTTGATCCCGCAAGCGCAGGCGCGATCCTGATATTCCAGCCTATTGTGATGACATTAGCTTCGCCTTCCGCAGGCAGGCTTTCGGACAGGATTGAGCCTGGCAAAGTCGCTTCCATAGGTATGGCGCTTATTGCAGTGGGTCTTTTCCTGCTTGCTTTCATCGGATCGCAGACTCCAATGATGTTCATCATCGGAGTATTGGTGCTCATGGGTCTGGGTTTCGCTCTTTTTTCATCTCCCAATTCAAATGCCGTAATGACTTCCGTTGAGAAAAAATATTACGGGATTGCTTCAGGAACCCTGGGTACAATGCGGCTTACGGGACAGATGTTCAGCATGGGACTAGCGGTTCTTCTCTTTGCCATACACATAGGACATGAACAAATCACGCCTGAATATTATCCGGCTTTTTTAATAAGCATAAGAACAGGATTTGTTTTTTTCGGTATTCTTTGTTCTTTCGGTATAATCGCCTCGCTTGCCAGAGGCAAAATCCGTTAAATTATTCCGGATCATTATAGCCGCATCCTTTAAAAGAACTTAATTTCGTGTCCCGCCCTTCGGGCTGGATGAGTTGCTAACAAGAAAGCAATCCGGATATCACAGCGATATACTAAGCCTGCCGAAGTGTTCCCGGCTTCCCCCTTTATGCACATGCCATTGCCGAGGATCAGTCTGATACGATATTTTGATCTGTATTGCTAAAACAGCAGGGATAAGTGGAAGGACCGGGATCATGTTTTTAAACTCGCACCTAACAGCTTGAAAAGAACAGAATGAGATTGAGATCCAGTTTGATTATTAAATTTGACTTTTTTCTTATTTCGTAATAAAATCATTGCATCACAGCAGTCGAAAAAAGTGAAAGGCTAATATTTAGAGGGCAGCTGGGAAATATTTTATAAATACTACAAGGAAGGTATTTATGCATAAAAAACAAATTCTAAGAATAAGCCTGTTCTGTGCTTTATTTGCTTCTACTGTATTTTTATTGAGAATTGGAGGATCAAACAACCTTATTGCAAGCCTTGCTCAACTGCCTGGTCTTGCCGATACACCTGAAAAAGGAGCTTTTGTCGATCTCGTAAAGGCCCTTGACGACGAGTATACCGGGGGAAAAATAACGATCGAGATATACCCCATGGCGAGATCGATCAATAATGTAATAGAAGGCAATGCAGACTTTCATATCCCGGTTTTTGTAAATCCGGTTGTTCCTGTTTCCAAGCTTCCTTTCCGCTATATTTCCGAAAGAATAGGCAAAACATCCTTTGTCCTGTACTCGAATATCGACAAGCCGATTACGGTGAAAATGATAAATGACGCAATCGCCAGAGGCGGAAAATTTCCTTATAAAATCGAGACTGCGCATGGAATAGAAGGCAACTATAATTTTCCTCTTTTGCCCGCCAAAGATATTGAGCAGTCTTTGCGCAAAGTAGGGGCCGGGCGTATTGACGCTATGCTCTGGGCGCAGGAAGAGGCCGATACTGTACTCCGTGAATTAAAAATCAAAACAATTCTCAGGTCGCATATGATTGATTTTGAAGATACCATACTGATTCAGAAAGGTCCTGCTGGAGACAGAATTGATAAAATACTCTCTGAAGCAGTCAGAAAACTCAGGAAATCCGGCAGACTGCAGGTATTATGGGCAAAGGTACACAGACCTTATAATGACTGGCAGCCTTCCAGGATGGGCTGGTAAACATTATTCAAAAGGCAATAAGCATCGTTTAAAAGCAATCTTCTTTTAACTAAGGAAGATTGCTTTATGATTTTATAATATACAAATTAATATTCAAATGGATATGGAATATTTTCCTTTGACAATCGGGCTGTAATGGGTTATGATAATAATGAAGTATAGTGGCATGAGAGGTTAAATTCAAATGAAAAACCTGAAATTGAAACAGAAAGTGCTCATATCGATGATTATTATACTGTTTACAACAAGCGTAAGCTCCATTGTATATTTTGCGTATTTCATCAATTCAAATTTCGAAATGCAGGAAGACAGGCGTGTCGGCAATATCGGGAATTTCATCAACTTTTCCCTTGCAAACGCAATATGGAATTTTGATCAGGTTGTATATAAAACAATTTCAAAGGACGTCTTAAGGCATAATAATTTAAATGAAATAGTGATCTATAACGATAAAGATAAGCTTATATATTCGATTGGATACAAGAACGGAGAATTTATCGATGAAAATGCGCCCGTAAAGACCGGCATATCCAAACAATTCCAGCTTAATGACGATGAAACTGGAAAAAAGCTGGGCTATTTTGAGCTTTATTACAGCAACGACTCTATAAAGAAAATAGTATCTACTTTTAATATACGCCAATCCCTTGTCTTTCTGATACAATTTATAACCGCTATAGTGTTAATGTATATCATTCTCCATAAACTGGTAATAAAGCCGATTAACATGATTAACAAAGCGCTGTTCGAAATATCCGAAGGAGAAGGAGACCTGACCCAGAGGATAACTCACAAGGCAAAGGATGAGACTGGGGAGCTTGCGGAAAATTTCAACAGGTTCGTAGACCGGATAGAAAACCTGATACGCTCTATTGAGATGTCTGCATCCCAGGTGCTGACTTCTTCCAACGAAGTTTCCAAGGGAAATAATACCCTTTCCAGCGTTACACAGGAGATGGCAGGCGCACTGGAAGAGACATCGGCTACCCTGGATGAGGTCGCGAATTCCGTTAAACATACCTCCACCACCAGCGAAAAAACAGCAGAAGAGGTGAACAGCACTACTCTTGAAGCGGAGAAAAGCGTTTCCATGGTAAAAGATATGGAATCTGCGATGATCGAGCTTACCAAGTCCGGCGATAAAATAGCAAATATAGTGGAAGTTGTGAATGAAATCGCTTTCCAGACGAACCTCTTATCACTTAATGCTGCGGTGGAAGCCGCCCACGCAGGCGAAAAAGGAAAGGGGTTCACAGTAGTTGCGCGTGAAGTACGCTCCCTTGCGGCAAGGAGCTCGACCGCGGCTACCGAGATAAGGGAACTGATCGAGAGCAACAAGGAGTTTATAAATAATTCCATAAATCTTTCCAGGCTGGCTTCCAAGGCCCTCATCGACCTGGGCACAAGAGTGAAACAGATAAATGTGTCCGTAGACAATATAAATAAACTCGCGCATACTGAAGCGCAGAGTATAAGCCAGATAAATACAACAATAGGTCAGATAGACGAATCCACGCAGAAAAATGCAGCGCTTGTGGAACAGGTAGCCAGCCTGACCGAAGAGCTTGTAAGTGTTTCCAGAACTCTTTCGAGCGGCATATCCAAATTCAAAATATCGGAAAATAGCGTAACAAAGTCCTATAATTAGGCTAAACGAGGAGCCGGCAGATTATCCTCTCCTGTGCATATCGAAAAATTTTAGCTGGCAGTAGATGACTTCCATTTTCGGTACGTGCACTCCTGCGTTTCTCGCGGCCCTTAGAGGTTCGCCAAGTATGGCCTCTACCTCCATCGGCCTGTGTTCCTGGAAGTCAAGAAGCATCGAGGTCTTATAAGGAACCATCTCGTTTGTATTCGCTATCATATTATGTATATCATCATCAGTAATGCCTATGTCTTCTGCACCTGCTATCGCTTTAACTTCTTTCATCAGTTCAACGGAGAGGCGCAGAATATTATCGTCTTCTATCATCTCCTTTGTATTCGCATTTAGCAAAAGAACTGACAATACGTTGAATGGAACATTCCACAGCAGTTTTCTCCACCTTATCTCCCTTATGTGTCCGGAGAAGTGTGCCTTTAGCCCGGCTGATTTGAACATTGCTGCAATATCGTTTGCAATATCCTTGTCTTCAGGGCTCAGGTATCCTATGTCAAGCTTGCCGTATGCCAGATGCCGTATATCCGCAGGAGAAACCCGGTTCAGGCAGACAAAAGCCGCGGCACCGAGTATCCTCTGGCCGGGGAAAAGCTCCTGCAATTTCTCATCCAGATTCAATCCATTCTGAAGAAGCAGTATTACGCCGTTATCTTTTACAACAGGCTTTAAAAGCGTTTTGTAATCAATTCCCTCCAGGGCCTTTGTAGATACGATCACTATATCCGCGGGATCCATGGTTTCAGTGGTTTCATGGCTGTCAGCGGTTATGGAAAAATCCCCCAATACGCTTTGTATCTTCATTGCCTCTTTTTTCAACACAGATGTCCCGCTCCTGGTATGAAACTGAACCTTCATACCGGATCTATCCAGCTTTGCTCCGTAAAACGAGCCTATGGCACCTGCGCCTATTATTGCCGCACTTTCAAATATCATATAATTCTCTATTGAATGTTGTATTTCGACTCCAAAACTATTTTCCTGAATCCAAGTAATGTTTTATAAGGCTGTTCCCGCGCACAAAAATTGATCAACAACCCGATTCTCATATTATAGGCTTCAAGATAGTTCATAGCCTGTGCCAGGCGAACATTTTCAAACCCGGCTATACTATTCAGTTCAACCATGACCTTATTTTCAACAAAAAAATCAACTTTCCGTGTCCCTATGAGCTCATCTCATGTAAATATTATAATCTTAAAGAGCTATACTCTTACGGATCAATGTCCAGATACCCCCTCACCCTCTTATACGCAGAAATCTTACAGAAAAAAATATAAAAA
>CAZVYR010000042.1:0-16911 GCA_964631555.1 uncultured Leptospirales bacterium | reverse complement strand
CTTAAGCTTTATTACGGAAGGTCATTATGTCAAATATTAAGACATTTTTCAGGCAATATCCGATGATGGCTTTTTTTGCACTGACGTTCATAATCTCATGGGGTGGCGTAGTAATACTGAGTGCTCCTTATGGAATGCCGGCTGCAAGCGGACAATTCGAAAAGATGTGGCCGATAGTATTCCTGCCATATTTTCTGGGTCCCAGCATAGCAGGCCTTTTATTAACCGGCTTCTCGTATGGAAGGCTGGGTTTTCGCGATCTTTCATCCCGGTTGCTCAGATGGCGGGTCAGCGCCCGCTGGTACGCGGCAGCAATCCTGACCGCCCCGATTTTGATAGCAATAATTTTATTTGTGCTTTCACAAACTTCCCGGGAATTTCTCCCTGGCATACTCACTACGGATAACAGGATCAGCCTTATAATACTAAGTATAGCGGTAGGACTCATTTTCGGAGGCTTGCTTGAAGAGCTTGGATGGACAGGGTTCGCAATACCCGGGCTGAGGCAAAAATACGGTATTTTCAAAACAGGACTCACAATAGGGTTGCTTTGGGGAGTGTGGCACTTTTTGCCTACCTTTTGGGGAAGCGGTGATTCCACAGGAACGCTCTCGCTGTCCCTGCTCCTGCCCCCGTGTTTGTTCTATGTTGGTGTACTGCCGGCTTACAGGGTGCTCATGGTGTGGGTCTACGAACGCACAGGCAAGAGCCTGCTCTTGCTTATGTTAATGCACATGAGTCTTACAGCAAGCACGCTTTTCATCCTTGCGCCTTCGGCCAAAGGAACATCTCTCATAATTTATTACGTCATATTGAGCGCTGCTATGTGGGTCGTTGTTGGAGTGATAGCAATGGCCGGCGGGTGGAGGTTAATTAAAAAGTAGAACTTATGTGATGCTGCTTAATAGTAATGGTTATAAAAAATCGAAAAAATTAGTTCTATCAAGCCCTGGGAGTTTCATAATTATCCAATTAAAGGAAATATGTATTATATAATAATCTTTTCATTTATGCTAATATTACCGGTAGCTTCTATTATTATAGAAACAGCCGTACTTGGAAATTATTCCGCAATAGGATTATTATCAGGGAAATGGTTTTCTTTCTGGGCAGTTGGTATTCGGCTATTTACTGCAGGCCTCAGACAATCTTTTTTTCCTCAATTTACAGCAAAAGATATTTTTGAATTTAAAACAGATGAATCATTTATAATTATCCGGGAATTAGGATTTGCAAATATATCAATCGGGGTATTGGGAATTTATTCTGTTTTTAATAGTTCCTGGGTCATGCCGGCAGCAATTGCAGGATGTTTATTTTACGGACTGGCAGGTATCAATCATTTATTTATGAAAAAAAGAAATCGTATTGAGAATATTGCGATGATATCTGATATATTTATTATGTTGGTTTTAATTATATATTTTATTCAAATAAAAATAAAGTAACTTTTTTAAGTTCGAAAAATTTACGCAGTTCTTCTCCGGGAGTTTCCGCAGGGAAATTCATTGATTCAGCCAGTTCTTGAAGAAAATTAGATCTCATATCTATTTATTTATAATATTAAAAGTAAAAGTCAATTTAAATTCCAGGTCTATCAGATCTATATTGAAGAAGCCAATCCTGCAAATAGTTAATTGACAGATGAGAATACTGAACTCCTTTATGGAGATAAATACAATTGCAATTTTTTTCAGGATTTGTCAAAGTTGCAATCAGGCTATAATCCAAAGGAAAGGAGATAACAATCAAATGGAATCAAAATACGGCAAGTATATCGTAACTGACTTGAAGGCTCCGGATTTCGGGCCGGAATTCACTTCAGCCTATAACAAGTTTGCATCGCGCATATTGTGGATCGATGAAAATGTGGTAGAGGGGTCTTTTCAGTTGAACTGCTCATGGTACCTGAAGCCGAACGAGGATCATCTGGGCGGCAGTCATGTTCATGATCATGACGAGATCATAGGGTTCTTCGGAAGCGATCCGCAGAATTCCCATAACCTGGGCGGAGAGATTGAGTTCTGGATGGAGGATGAACAGCATATTATTACCAAAAGCTGTCTTATATTCGTTCCTGCAGGAATCAAACACTGCCCGCTGATACTTAAGCGTGTAGACAGTCCCATCTTTCACTTTACTACAGTAAAGA
Organism: uncultured Leptospirales bacterium; assembly: GCA_964631555.1. Lineage (GTDB taxonomy): Bacteria > Spirochaetota > UBA4802 > UBA4802 > JAFGDQ01 > CAZVYR01. The sequence continues at coordinate 14,759 of CAZVYR010000042.1, read as the reverse complement.
ACGGACGTTATGAAATATCAAAAGTAAAGTCAGGAGATAAATAAATAAATATAATGGATCTAATATTTTCAACACCCTTTATAATAAGAGTGCTTCTTTCTCTCGCGCTCATTCTTATTATAAACAGGATTACAGACAGGCTGTATCTTGCTGTTATATTCGGAACGCTTTTCCTGGGAATCATCTCAGGGCATGGTCCGCAATCAATGGCAGAAATCACGGTCAATAAGATATTATCCGCGAATACGCTCTTTCTGATTCTGATCATTTTCCAGGTAATTTGGCTTAGCAGTCAAATGTCCGTTACCGGCGTTATGAATGACCTTGTAACTTCTGTAAACAGCGGACTATCCAGAAGAACATCCATGGCGGTTCTTCCTGCTGTCATAGGACTTCTGCCAATGCCTGGCGGAGCCCTGTTCTCCGCGCCTCTTGTTGATGAATGCGACTCTTCCAATTGTATCGATCCTGTCAGGAAGACTGAAATCAATTACTGGTTTCGTCATATATGGGAATACTGGTGGCCATTGTATCCCGGTGTTCTCCTTGCTGTTGATCTCACCGGACTTCCCATTATGCACTTCATGGCTTTTCAACTGCCGCTGAGCCTGTTATCCGTTCTCGTAGGATACATCTTTATCCTGCGCAGGACTGAAAATATTAAAAATGATAACAGTTCAAAGTCTGATGCACTGTGGCATACACTTGTTCATATTACTCCGGTCATTATTATAATCCTGACTTATGGCCTGATAAAAATATTCATACCTGCGGTATCGGATATTAATCAATATCTTCCAATGATCGCAGGCATCGCGCTTGCGCAAATATACCTGCAACTCAGAAGGCCTGTTCACCTTGCGGGCTGGAAGAAAATTTTTCTTTCAGGCAAGACCGTGAACATGGCTGTTATTGTGCTTTTCATCCTGATTTACGGGGCATTTATCAGCTCTCCCCTGCCTGACGGCAGCTTTATTATGGAGCACATGAAGAATGAGCTTTCGTCCTGGGGCATCCCGGTTTTCTTCGTTATAATGCTGATCCCTTTCATAAGCGGCATAACAACAGGTATCGCGATTGGTTTCGTGGGTGCAAGTTTTCCGATAGTGGTTAGCCTTGCAGGCGGAGATATCAGCTATTTAATGCTTGCGTACGGGTGCGGATATATGGGAATGATTTTATCCCCGGTTCACGTATGCCTTGTTGTTACTGCGGAACACTTTAATACAGACGTCGGAAAAGTTATCAGGAACCTGCTTAAGCCCGCTGCTGCTGTTATGGCAGGGACTATTATTCTGCATTTTATTTACAGAATCATATTCTGATAAACAAAAATAAAGTTCCGTTATGCCTGCGGGTTTTATCCCGCTTTATAAACGTAGGGGAGACGACTTTGAAACGGAGGGGAAACGAATCTGAAACGGAGAGGAAGCGGTTCTGAAACGGAGGGGAAGCGAATCTGATACGGAGGAGAAGCGAATCAGAGACGGAGAGGAAGTGAATCTGATACGGAGGGGAAACGATTCTGAAACGGAGCGGAAGCGAATCTGATACGGAAGGGAAGCGGTTCTGATACGGAGCGGAAGCGAATCTGGAACGGAGAGGAAGCGAATCTGATACGGAGAGGAAGCGAATCTGAAACGGAGGGGAAACGACTCTGATACGAAGAGGAAGCGGCTCTGATACGGAGCGGAAGCGAATCTGGAACGGAGAGGAAGCGACTCTGATACGGAGCGGAAGCGAATCTGGAACGGAGAGGAAACGGTTTTAAAAGGGACGTTTTATAGATGGAAAGGAGAAGATATAGAAGGGATTAAAAAAATTCAATGATCTGAGGTATTACATCTTAATTTTAGTTTAATTTCCCTGAAAGAAAATGATCATAAAAATTTACGGTACTGAATCTCTTGGAGTTCGCGGACTTTCCTGTTCTGTTGAACTGAAAACCCGGAAGATATTTATCGACCCGGGCATAGCTTTGGGATGGACCAGGCACGGACTGTTGCCACATCCATTCCAAATCTCGATCGGAGCGGAGATCAAAAAGAAAATTATCGATGAATTAAAAACTTCCACTGATGTAATTTTCAGCCACTTTGACGGGGACCACTGCCCTTTATCCGACCCTAATCCTTATCAACTGGGAATACTTGATATAAAAAGCAGTTTACCGGATTGCCGGATATGGGCAAAGGGTATTGATAATTCCCCTGAGATGCAGCAGAAAAGAGGAAAAGAATTATCTGAGATACTGAACAGGGATTTCGTGAACGCTGAAGGAAAGAAAGACGGGCCTTTGGAATTTTCCCTTCCTGTACCCCATGGAGAGCGGGGATCAAGAAAAAGCATGATAATGATGACCTGGATTGAAGAAGACGGGGTGACTTTTGTTCATGCTTCGGATATTCAGCTTCTGGAAGAGAGAACAATAGAAAAAATCCTGAGCTGGAAGCCTGATATTGTTCTGGCTTCCGGACCGCCGTTATACCGTTATTCATCCCCGGCTTTTACTATTCAAAGGGAAAACGCATGGAGTAATGCGAAGAAACTCGCAGGGAATGCTGATACTTTGATCCTCGACCATCACCTGTTAAGAGATGAAGAAGGTATTGTATGGCTGGACAGACTGAAGCATACAACCGGAAATAAAATATTCTGCGCAGCGGAATTCATGGGAAGAGAGCCGCTTTTACTTGAAGCCTGGCGGAAAGAGCTTTATGAATGGCTTCCGGTTCCCGGTGACTGGCATGAAAATTATACCGGGGGTAAAGTCAATGCTGATCAATACCGCGCAAGAGGATGGGAAATCCTGATCAGCAAAGGAAAGATCAAACCATGCAAATGGTTTGCTGTTTGTCCGATCAGGGAATTCACGGAAAATGGAAAACTGGATAGTTACTGGATTGAAAATTACTGCCTGGTAAGCAATGAAAGCTGCGTCAGGTATCAAATGGAAGAAAAAGGCAAATATCATCCTGATAATATGCTTCCTGACGGGGAAATAGCTGATTCCCTTTGTTAATGGATTTTAGATATAAACATAATTATCCAGTGTCATTTGCCCTGTCTTGCTGAGTATTTTATTTGAGGAATACATAAATCAGTCATCATATAAGTAAAATAGACTTGTTGCAAAACAGGTTTTCCCCCGCCTGCGGCTGGGGAAAACCCTCATATTTCAGGAGAAATGCAACAACTCTAATATACAGAATGTTTATAAACAAATATCTAAATAAATTTTCAGGGGAATAGCATGTTTTATATAATAGCTTACTGGCTTGTGCTGTTCGTATATTCACTTGTTCTGTGGAAGCGGAAGCATTCCGAGTCATCTTTTCTGATACACGAGCGCAGGAGCGGGACCTTCAGCGTCGCGATGTCCCTGACCGCACTTGTATTCGGAGCATCATCAGTGTTCGGCCTCGCGGGGTACGCGTATATTTATAATTTCAACGCAATATGGTGGACTCTTTCCGGAATAATATTTCTTGTTATTCTGCGGTTCACGTTTCTTTCGCGTCTCGTTGATCTCAAGGGGTATACGATCAGTGATACTGTAAGCGCTGTGTTCGGACCGGGGTATAAGATAGTGACAAGTTTCCTGATACTTGGTTCATGGGTAATGGTACTGGCCGGGCAGATCATTGCCGGCGGCAATATAATCAGCATGATGATCGGAAACCGCGAACTGTCATACATTGTGTTCTGCCTTATCTTTTTCAGTTACACTTTCATCACAGGGCAGAGCGGGACAGTGCGCACAAGCTGGATTCAGACATTGATCATGATCGCGGGCACCCTGCTTCTTCTGGTGTATGTCCTGATTTCATACGATTCTTTGCCTCAGAATAATGTTCAGTTGACATTCGGGTTTACAGAAAAGTTCACTCCGGGCTTTTTTCTTAACATATTTATTCCGGTCGGCCTTGCTTATCTTTTCGGCCCTGATATATATTCGAGAATTTTCACTTCGCGTGATGTAAAGAGCGCGGGAAGAGGAATACTCATTGCATGTATATTCATAGCAGTTATATCCTCAATGATCGTCCTTATCGGCATATACGGCGGACATGTTCTGGGTAAGGTCACTGTACCTGACCAGATCATACCTGAACTTGCAACGCATGAATTTTCGGGAGCGATGAAAAGCGTTATACTAATCGCTCTTATCTCGATCCCCCTGTCAGGAGCAGACGCGATGCTCGCTAATATGGCAACATATCTCGGCAGGGATGTCGCGGGCGGCCTGTATTCTCTTGTGACCGGCCGTTCCGCTGATAAATCGACAGTTTATCTTGTCCGCGGATCAATGATCGTTATCGGCGCAGCCGCAGTTCTCGCGGCTCTCAATGCAAGAGAGATCATTCCCACATTACTCATTGCGTACAAGGTTTTTTCAGTGGTGCTTGTTCCGTTCCTTATGGTGTCAATGCTTTCTCTTAAGTATAATGTCGCATGGAAGAATCGTTTTATGAACGCGGTTCTTGCTGTGTATAGTATTTTATCCGCATGTGTTGTTATTGCTGTAGAACTGAAGATTGTCACAACCGGCATTCAGTTTCTGAATCTATATTTGACCGGATTCAATATTTTCGTGTTTGCCGTTCTTTTTCTTCTTATGAAAAGGAAACGCGGGAAGCAGATCTAATTTATTAGAAAATAGTGATTGGCGCTTGATCTGAACTCCTTTGGATATGGTTCTGAAACGAGGGGAAGATATTATAATAGGACGCATTTATCGTTTTGGAAGTATATTACGAAACTAAAATACGCACCCGGATATTTTATCCTGAATACTGTTTTTATTCTTGCCTTATGCCCTGTATTACTGCAAATTAATAGATCATACATCAGGTTTTTTATTTTTCAAATATTTACGATAAATTAAAATTAAGGGACTCAAATGTTAAGTTTAAAAAAGAACAATAAATTCAAACGCAGGCAGGGACCGCTTGTACTGATAATTATGGACGGTGTTGGAATAGGAAAGGATAACGAAGGCAACGCGAAATTTCTTGCAAGAACGCCGAACCTGGACAGGCTGACTGCGGAAGGCAGTTACACGGAGCTTAAAGCTCACGGTAAGGCAGTCGGTCTTCCGAGCGATGCTGATATGGGGAACTCAGAGGTGGGGCACAATGCTCTCGGCGCAGGCAGGATATTCGACCAGGGTGCTAAGCTCGTTTCAGGGGCTATAGAAAGCGGGGATATCTTCAAGACCGACATTTGGAAGAAGATTATACAAAAGCCTGTGAAAGAAGACAAACAGCTTCATTTCATAGGTCTTCTTTCTGACGGCAACGTTCATTCGCATATAAACCACCTGTTCAGGCTAATAGAAGGAGCCTCGGCTGCGGGGATTAAAAAAGTAAAAGTTCATATACTCCTTGACGGCAGGGATGTACCGGAAACATCGGCTCTTGAATATATTGACAAGCTGGAGGACTTTCTTAAAGGCTTTAAGGATAAAGGGCTGGACTACAGGATAGCTTCAGGCGGCGGCAGAATGGTAACCACAATGGACAGGTATGAGGCAGACTGGAGCATAGTAAAGCGCGGATGGAAAGCGCATGTGCTCGGCAAGGCCAGGGCATTTTCTTCGGCAAGGGAAGCTGTCGAGACTTTCAGGCAGGAGGATAAGGGGATCACTGACCAGTACCTGCCCTCCTTCACTGTATGCGAGAACGGCAAGCCTGTGGGCAAGGTAAATGACGGTGATTCGGTCATCTTTTTCAATTTCCGCGGGGACAGGGCAATAGAAATATCCAGGGCCTTTGAAGAAAAGGATTTCGACAAGTTTGACAGGGAATATTATCCGGACGTTTTGTTCGCAGGTATGATGGAATATGACGGGGATCTGAAGATACCCGCGAATTATCTTGTTCTTCCTCCTGCTATTGACAGGACGGTCAGCGAATACCTCGTGCATGCAGGCATCCGCCAGTTCGCGATATCGGAGACGCAGAAATTCGGGCATGTCACCTACTTCTGGAACGGCAACAGGAGCGGGAAATTCGACGAGAAGCTGGAAACCTACTTTGAAGTCCCGTCCGACAGGGTTGAATTCGACCAGCGTCCATGGATGAAAGCTGAAGAAATAACAGTTGAAACAATAAAGGCAATTAAAAGCAACGAATATGACTTTATAAGGCTGAACTTCCCCAACGGCGATATGGTGGGCCATACCGGGCACCTTGAGGCCTCGGTCATAGCAATCGAAGTTGTTGACTTGTGCATCGCCCGCCTGGTAAAGGCAATAACAGAAGCAAAGGGTATTGCCCTTATTACAGCGGATCACGGGAACCTGGAAGAGATGTTCGAACTCGATAAAGATGGTAATTTTATTAAAGATAAAAATACAGGAGAGTTTAAAAATAAAACCTCCCATACCCTGAATCCTGTGCCGTTTATTATATTTGATCCTGAATTCGGCAATGAATACAGGATAAACCGGGGTATAAAGGACCCCGGCATAGGCAGCGTGGCTTCAACTATCCTCAACCTGCTTGGATTTGAGGCTCCGGAAGGATATCTCCCGTCGCTCATTGAATTTGAATGAAGATCGCTTTTATAAGTTCGGAAGTATATCCTTTCGCGAAAACCGGCGGCCTTGCCGATGTCTCTTATGCTTTGCCTAAAGCCCTGGCAAAAGCAGGCCATGACGTGTGTGTGTTCATGCCGCTGTACAGGGCCGTTGATAAAGTAAAATACGGGCTGCATCTTTATATTGATCCGCTGAATATTGAATTCGCTTCTGCTGATCACTGGTCGGCATTATTCGAATCCTCGTTTATCCCCTGCATTGGGACCTTCTTTATCGATAACAGTGAATACTTCGGAAGAGACGGACTGTATAATGATGATTACAGGTCATATAAAGACAACGCGGAAAGATTCGCTTTCTTTTCAAAGGCTGTTATTGAATGCCTGAAGAAGATCAGCTTCAGGCCTGACATTATCCACTGCAATGACTGGCATACGGGCCTGATTCCTGTCTTTCTCAAAACGCTTTACAGTAATGACAGCTTTTACAAAAGGACTGCCCTTGTAATGACTGTGCACAACGCAGGATACCAGGGCAATTTTTCCAAGGAATTTCTCAAGCTGCCTGAACTTAACAGCAAAATCGTAAATATTAAAAAGCTCGCTCATTCGGACGGGATTAGCTTTCTGAAAGCCGGTATTCTCTTTTCGGACAAGGTTACTACAGTAAGCAGGAAATACTCTGAGGAGATAAAGACAGAGGAATTCGGATATGACCTTGCCGGGGAGTTCAGAAGCCTGGATGACAGGTTATCGGGGATTCCAAATGCGATTGATCATGAGACATGGGATCCGGAAACCGACACTAACCTGCCTGGGAATTATTCGGCTAAAGACCTCTCAGGCAAAACCGTGTGCAAGCTCGAGCTTCAGAAAAGGTTCGGGCTTCCTGCCGACGCGGAGATTCCCATGCTTGGCGTGATCTCAAGGCTTACTTTTCAGAAAGGCATGGACATACTCGCCGATAGCCTGGAGATCATACTTCAGGATGAAAAATTCCAGTTTATTATAATCGGTTCCGGGGATGTGGGTATTATAAAAAAATATGAACATATAAAGAAGATGTTTCCTGAGAATACGGGATTGTACCAGGGGTATAATGAAGAGCTGGAGCATCTGGCAGAGGCAGGGCTGGATATTTTCATTATGCCGTCAAGGTATGAGCCATGCGGCCTGAACCAGATGTACAGCCTGAAATACGGAACTATCCCTGTTGTGAGGGCTACCGGGGGTCTGGATGACGCAATAACGGAATGGGACAGGGAAACAAAAACAGGCAATGGTTTCAAGTTCAACGAGCTTTCGCAGGAAGAATTATACGGGATATTACGTAAAGTAATCAGGGAATACAGGGACAAGGGTAACTGGGTGCTTATTCAAAGGAACGCGATGAATTACAAATATACCTGGGACAAGGCTGTTAAGGAATACGAAAAAGTATACCGGTCTGCATTAAAATCATAAAAAACACTTGAAATTATTTTCTGATCTTCGCATATTGTATATGGAATAGTAGATTAAGTTGTTATTTTTTGTTGGTTTTATTTGTTATGAGAGAGTGGCCCAGCCACTCTCTTTTTGTAAGAACAGACTTGTTGCGAAACCGACCTTACATTTTAAGAGGATTGCAACAGCTCTAATATATTAAGATTTAAAGGCTCTTTTGTTAAAATTGTCTATAATGACAATAATGAGACAAAAGTAATTACAAAAGTAATTAAAGGAACAATAAATATTATTATTGACACTAAAATATGGCTCAAATCAGATATTGATGAGATTGTTCTGGAATTTGAAAACATAAAGAAAGCAAATCTTGAATATGAAAGGTTTTTAAAATGAGTAATAATTTTTTTGAGGCATTGCATCAAATAGCCGTAGATAAGGGAATTCAGAGGGAAGCGATCGAAGATATTGTCGAATCGGCAATGCTGTCAGCGTATAAAAAACAGTATGGGTCCATTGATAATGTAAAGGTGACTTTTGACAGGGAAACAAATACCGTTTCCGTTATATCAAGGAGAATGGTCGTTAATAAGCCAAAGGATAAAGGTGTTGAAATTGCTTATACAGCAGCTAAATCAATAAACCCTGATGTCCGCTTAGGAGATGAAATAGAGGTTGAAGAGAATCCCCTGGAGTCATTCGGCAGAATAGCGGCTCAGACCGCCAAACAGGTAATTGTTCAGAAGATAAAAGAAGAAGAAAAGGGTATTGTCTATAATGAGTACAAGGATAAGGAAGGCCAATTGATAAACGGATATGTTCAGAGAAAGGTTAAGGACGCTCTTTTTATTGACCTCGGAAAAACCGAAGGAGTCCTTCCTGCAAGAGAACAATCTCCCCTGGAGCATTTTAAAACCGGCGAGAGAATAAAGGCAATAGTACTGAGCGTTTCCAGGAACGCGAAAGGGCCGGCTATTGTATTAAGCAGAGCCCACCCGAAATTCGTTGAGAAATTATTCGAAATGGAAATTCCTGAAATATATGACGGCGTGGTAAGGATAGTATCTATCGTCAGGGAAGCAGGCTTCAGAACAAAAGTTGCTGTTATGAGCAACAGGGATGACATTGACGCTGTTGGAGCATGCGTCGGAATGAAAGGTATCAGGATACAATCAATAGTAAGGGAACTGGAAGGGGAAAAAATAGATATCATTGACTACTCCGAAGACAAGCAGGTTATGGCTACAAACGCGCTGACACCTGCTAAACCGAAAGAAATCGTCAGGACCAAGGACAACGGCGTTATAGCAGTAGTTGAAGACGACCAGTTAAGGCTTGCTATAGGTAAAGGCGGGCATAACGCGAGACTTGCTTCAAAACTATGCGGATTTGATATAGATATAAAGACAGAAGCCCAGTACCACGAACTTTTAAGCTCAAACGAATCAAGGTCTCTTGTCGAACAGTTGTTTACGGAAACCCCATCTGATGAGACTTCTTTGGAAGAATTACCGGGTCTTGATCCGAGAACTATTAAACTGCTTGAGAGTGGAGGGATTTTTTCTGTTGAAGATCTGGTTGAGATTTCTTTTGAGGATTTAATAAAAATCGACGGCATTGGAAAAGTTACTGCACAAAAAATTATGGATATTCTAAGAGAATCAATTGACTTTGAAGCAGATGAAGAACCAGAAGAAGAAGAAGAAGAAGAAGAAGAATTAGAAACAGAAGAAGAAAAACAAGAAGAAAAACAAGAAGAAAATTATGAGGCGCCAGAACACGAAGAAATCGAATCAGGAGGAAGTGAAGAAGCTAAGGATTAATAGCTGTTGCCATAAAATCCTGCAGCTTGAAATATTCATTAAACAATAAGAAGTCAGAAGGAACATTTATAACACCGATTCAGCTTTCGAATTTATAATCCAGTAATTTATCAGTAATTTATATTGTAGAAATCAATAATTCCAAGTTATCGGTAATTTATAAAGATCGTGTCCCTTGTAATACATAGAAACACCAAATTGCAAATTTTTAAGAAGAACAGGCAAAAGCAGCCTTTTAAAACAGGGATTAGAGAGATTTAATATATATTTAATAATAAGTAGTTGTACAAATAAGCAAAAATATTATATTTGAATTAGTTATTAAACAAATTAAATTTACACATTATTAAGGATTTAAATGAAAACTTCCGAGATTGCTGCAAAGAACTATGTCTCAGTGGAGCATATATTACAAATATGTAATGAGCTTGGTATACCATGCAAGGACGGAGATTCCGATATCTCCGAGAAAGACATTTTCCTTGTTGAAAAAAAGATCGAGGTTTTAAAAGCTGAAAGAACTAAAAAGACACTTGAACTGATTGAGAAAAAAAGTGAGAAGAACGCGGGTAACAGATCAGGTAAAAAGATAAAACTTAAAAGGAAGGTTCATATTTCAAAAGGCCTTATCAAGGACAAGGATAAAGCTGAAAAACCAGAGATTGCCAAAACACGGTTCGAAGCAGGTAAAACAGACAGACCTGAAAGTCATAGATATAAAAAGGAAGAAACTAAACCGGGGAGACCAGAAGCACAAAGAACTCCCAGGGATAATAAACCCGATAAATCCAGGGATAGAACAAAAACCAGAGTTTTTGCAAAGGGCAAAGAGGATGTCAGACCCGATAAAGCACAAAAAATTAAAGAAGATACATCAAAATCTGCTACTGACAAAAAAGAATCGATAAAAGAGCATACAAAAGAGACATCCAGAAGAAAACTTCAATCAAAAGATAAAGACAGCAAGAAAAAATTTAATGAAGAAAAATACAAGGAAGAAAAATTCCTGGAAAAAGATATTGTACTTCGGAAGAAAAAGCCACAGGAAATTCTTAAAAGAACCACATCAACACCTGAAAGGATTGAAATAACAGAAAACATATCCGTAGGCGATCTCGCACATAAATTAAATATTAAAGCAAATGAAGTTATTGCCAAACTTATGAAACTCGGAGTTATGGCAACAATTAACCAGATAATAGACTCTGAAACCGCAGAAATCCTTGCTGGTGAATATAATTCTGAAGTAAAAGTCGTTTCCTTATTTGACGAAACAGTAATAAAACTTGATGAAATTGAGAAAGAAGAAGATCAGGTAGTAAGGCCACCAGTTGTTACCATTATGGGTCATGTTGACCACGGGAAAACAAAGCTCCTGGACACGATCAGGAAGACAAATGTTGTGGATCAGGAATTCGGAGGTATTACGCAGCATATCGGAGCATATAAAATAAAAATAAACGATCATTTTATTACATTTCTTGATACACCCGGTCACGCGGCTTTTACTACTATGAGAGCAAGAGGAGCCAGTGTTACTGATATCGTTATTCTGGTCGTTGCTGTAAACGATGGTGTTATGCCGCAAACAATCGAAGCAATAGATCACGCGAAAGACGCTGAAGTTCCAACAATAGTCGCACTTAATAAAATAGATATTCCTGACGCAAATCCCCAGAAGGTAAGGCAGGAACTTTCCAATTACGGGCTTGTTCCGGAAGAATGGGGGGGCACTACCCTTATCGCGGAAATAAGCGCAAAAAACAACATAAATATCGATAATCTTCTCGATTTAATCCTGATACAGGCTGAAATGCTCGAATTAAAGGCTAATCCGAAACTTATGGCAAGAGGAACAGTACTTGAATCCAGGATTGACCAGGGCAGAGGCACTGTACCAACTATACTGGTGCAGCAGGGAACTCTCCGGATTGGCGATCCGTTCGTTGTCGGCGTTTATTTCGGGAAAGTCAGGGCAATGTTCGACGACAAGGGAAATCCGATCACTGAAGCTCCTCCGAGTACTCCTGTTGAGGTTCTCGGAATAACGGGCCTGCCTTCGGCAGGAGACCCCTTCCAGGTTGTGGAGTCGGAAAAATACGCTAAACAGATATCTCATAAACGCCTTGAATTGAAAAGAGTGGAAACAGCTAAGAAAGTCAAAAAGGTCACACTCGAAAATTTGAATGAGATGATTCGTGAAGGTGAGATACAGGAGTTAAAGATCATTATTAAAGCTGATGTTGACGGATCTGTGCAGGCACTACAGGAGGAGCTTCACAAATTATCCACCCCGGATATAAGGGTGAAGGTCATTCATGCGGGTACCGGTACTATAAACGAATCGGATGTAATGCTGGCTGCCGCATCCAATGCTATAATAATCGGTTATCATATTCGTCCTACTGCAAAAATAGCTGATATCGCTGAAAAAGAAAACGTTTCAATTCAACTATTTAACATAATATTTGAAGCTACTAACAGTATTAAAGCAGCTATGGAAGGAATGTTAAGACCTGATTATAAAGAAGAAATCGTTGGATCAGGGGAAGTGAAAGAAACATTTAAAATGTCAAAGCTCGGTACTATCGCTGGTTCGATCGTGCTCAAAGGCAAATTACAGAAAAGCAATAAAATCAGGCTGATCAGGGATGGTATTATAATCTTTGAAAGCAAGATTAAATCTCTAAAGAGATACCAGGATGACGTATCAGAAGTTGGAACAAATCAGGAGTGCGGATTTACTATCGAAGGGTACAATGACATTAAACCCGGCGATACTTTTGAAGCATTTACAATAGTAGAAGTAGCCAAAACTCTGACTTCATAAAACTCCCTGGTTACAGATAAATACCTCTTACTTTTTCTTTTTAAATTTACGATCGATTCGATAATGCGGTCTGAAACTGAGCGGCATTGAAAATGTCAGGTTCAGCTCCAGGAATAATATAAATTACATCTCCCCATGACATTAACAAAGAATAAACCGGAGGACGCTTCATAAAAATATATGGCAGGATACAGAAAAGAAAGAATTGAGAAACAGATCAGAATGATCATAGCTGAATCTCTGATAAAAGAGATAAAAGATCCAAGGATAGGCTTTATAACTGTTACTGATGTTGAACTCAATAAAGATAAATCGCTTGTCGTGGTCTCCGTTTCAGTACTGGGGGATGACAAAATAAAGAAAAAATCAATGACAGGCTTGAATTCAGCAAAGGGATTTTTTCAGCACAGGATCGGTAAAATGATAAAAATGCGTAATACTCCCAAAATAATTTTCCGCCTTGATCCTTCGGTTGAGGGAGCATCGGAAATGATAAACACTCTGAACAGGATTGAAGAAGAAAGGATCAACCATGAGTCACAAACGCATACATTCGAAGGGGAACCGGAAGACTGATTATTCTGTCTGATAAAATTTACGCCCGCAATAAAGTAAAAAATAATTTTATAATTTCGAAATCTCTTGTTATGAATTCAGTTTTTTTAATCGACAAACATGCCGGTATCACTTCATTCGAAGTGATAAAAGAATTAAAGCATCTCCTGAATTTAAAAAAGATAGGTCATTCTGGAACTCTGGATAAATTCGCTTCAGGGCTCCTGGTTGTCTGTACAGGATGGGCAACAAAACTTAACAGGTACTTTCTTGACAGCGATAAAAGATATATTGGTACAATTAAATTAGGAGTTACCACAGATACACTCGATTCCGAAGGAAAAGTAACTGTAATAAAAGAAATATCCGGCCCCATACTAAATTCTATACAAAAAATCCCGGAGAAATTCACAGGTTTTATTAGTCAATTGCCTCCGGATTATTCTGCTTTAAAGATCAAAGGGAAAAGAGCTTCGGACAGAATACGTAAAGGTGAAAAGATAATTTTAAATGCAAGAGATGTAAAAATAAGTAAATTAGATATTTTAAAAATTGATCTTGACAATTATAGGCTTACAATCGATGTTACCTGTTCCAAAGGCACTTACATCAGATCCCTTGCAAGAGATATCGGGAGTTACCTTGGGACGGGTGGTCATTTGGAAAATCTGCGCAGGATATCCTCTGGTAATTTTACAATAGAAAATGCCGCAACATTGGAGGAAATCAAAAACCATGCAGACGGAAAACCAATAGATAAGAATTTTTCATTAAGACCCGGGGAAGCATTATCTCATCTTTCCTCAATTATTATAAAAAATTCAGTCAAATTTAAAATTTTTAATGGCGCATCTTTTATTAAAGATGATATAATATCTGTAAATAATAAAAGCAGCAGCCAATTTACAATTTTCGATGAAGAAGAAAATCTTATTGCAATTGCAGAGGTCGATATTGATAATTGTTTTATAAAGTACTTGAATGTATTTAATAATAAATAATATTCTGCACTTTACAGCTTTTGCTAAAAATTAAATATTACTTTTTTTTATAAATCACGCGGAATCAAGGAACAAAAACATCAGTTGATACCTTCTTTCCGAAAAAACATCACCAGTTCAGGGAAATTAATTTTTTTATTCACATAATTAAGAAATGAAAATAAATCCATACTTTACAATAGAGGGGGAAATCAAAATTATATGCAAACAAAAAGTGAAATAATAGACCAGTATAAAATTCATGAGAAGGATACTGGGTCTTCAGAAGTTCAGATTGCTCTTTTAACAGATAGAATAAATCATCTTACAGAGCATTTTAAGATCCACAAAAAGGATTTTCACTCCAGAAGGGGTTTATTAAAACTTGTAGGTCAGAGAAGAAGACTTTTGAATTATCTGAAACAAAAAGATCTTGATAAATACAGGAATTTAATAAAGTCACTGGGTTTGAGAAGATAAACTGAGAATGAATTACTTCCCTTTGCTTCCGGAGATACGCGGTTAAATTCCAATTAAAAACGCTATTTATATTAGGTAAAAATTATGAGTTCACAGTTTTCT
>CAZVYR010000041.1:0-16962 GCA_964631555.1 uncultured Leptospirales bacterium | reverse complement strand
CTGTGCTAATGGCGGTATCCAATGCAATTGGAAAGTGGATACATGATTATCCGGTCACACCGGAAAAGGTGTTAAGGGCACTTGGAAATGTCAGGAAATAAATTTAAAAATAAGTTTGTAATTATTAGTATTTATGCAGGGATTTAAAAATCCGTATTTACTCAAAAACTGATTGCCATAACCCAGTCGCAGGCTGGGATATTGAGTTTTTACCACACACATTCTGAGCTGTTACAAAAATCTAATAAGAAAAAAATAATAATGTTCTTGATTAAACTTCGCCCGGGGGTCAGGATATAATAATATGAAACCTGACTGATTTATTCTTTTACATTATATTAGACTTGTTGCAAAGCTGATTTTTCCCCGCCGCAGGCGGGGGGAAAGCCTAATATTTTAGTAGAAATGCAATAACTCGATTATATCAGAAATTTTGATACTTTTAGGGAGGTATAGATGCGCGATATAAAGATAGCTGATGATATTTTCTGGGTTGGTGTAAATGACCGTACAACGGACCTTTTTGAAGGGCTGTGGCCTATTGAAGGGACTGGTATATCTTATAATTCTTATGCTATAAAAGATAAAAAGAATGTTTTGATCGACCTGTCAAAGGCTTTTAAAACAGATGATTTTATAGAACAGATTTCCGGGATATTTCCTGTTGCTGATATTGATTATATTATTTTAAATCATATGGAGCCGGATCATACGGGAGTCATTAAGACTTTAAGAATGCTTGCTCCCAAGGCTGAGATTCTCTGCACTCCCAAAGCAGTAAGCATGCTTTCGAATTATTATGGGATCACTGAAGGGATAACGCCGGTCAATGACGGAGACGTACTGGATACCGGCAGCAGAAAGATTGTTTTCCATCATGTTCCATTTGTGCATTGGCCGGAAACTATGGTTACATACGATCCTCAGACAAAAGTATTGTTCTCCTGCGATGCTTTCGGCGGATATGGCGCTTTGCAGGGCGCTTTATTTGAAGATGAATACCCGGACTTAGCTTATTACGAAAAAGAATCATTACGGTATTATGCCAATATTGTAGCTAAATTTGCAACTCCTGTTTTAAACGCTATCAAGAAGCTTTCTGCGATAGAGATAAAATGCATAGCACCGTCGCATGGTCTTGTTTGGAGAAAAAACCCAGGAAAAATAGTTGAATTGTATCGCAAATGGGCGGAATACGGTTCATCAGGCGGGGATAAGGGAATTACTCTTCTCTATGGTTCAATGTACGGTAATACCGAGATAATGATGAATGCCGTGGCTGAAGGGATCGCGTCCAGGGGCATTAATCCTGAGATATTTGATGTTGCCCGTACGCATCCTTCATATATTCTTCCGTCTCTGCTTGTAAATAAAGGAGTGGTTGTAGGCGCTCCTACTTATGAAGCAACGCTGTTTCCGTATATGCAGGTTATGCTTGAGAAGGCCGCGCTAAAGAGCATTAAAAATAAAAAAGCTGTGTATTTCGGCAGCTATGGCTGGAGTAAAGGCGCTCTTAAGAAGACCCTTGAGATTACCGAGCCTTTAGGCTGGGAATATATAGAGAATCTGGAGTTTGCTGGATGCGCGGATGATGCCGGTATTGAAAAAGGATTTGAGCTCGGCAGGAAGATAGCTGAAGCAGTGGCTTGATATTGAAAAACCCGGTACATTTGTGCCGGGTTTTATGATTTTAATAACGCAGTCTTTTATGCGAACAGGCAGTTAAAATGCTTGTCTGTAATATACGATCAGCCTGTTTTATCTTTGTCATTATCAGAATCGAATCTGCATCAATCACTTCATCTTTGATTTTTTCACCATTCCTTTATATTTCTACTTTCTAAATATATTACCGCTATAATATCCCATTGCATTAATCTTGATATGGCTGTAGACAGACGTTTGTTTATTAATACGTATTTTTTATTAAATTGTCGTTGAGGGAAAATTGTCCGTTTATAATATTAGAGCATTATTGAGAACCTGAATTTGAGCTTTTTTATGGATAATTAAAAATGATAAATTATATCAGGAAAATATTTGAAGTGCCGGGGTATTATCATAGTAAAAATCCGCAATTTATATCTGAAGATACAAAGCTGATCCGGCTGGGTATGTTATTAGTATCTTTTTTCACTGTAATTTTTTTAATTTCAGAACCGGTCGTTAATATATATAAGACCGGTTTTTATATAACCACTTTGACACGCGTAGTTTTTTTAGTTTTTTCAGTATATTCATATTTTTACCTGAGAAACCTGGAATCAAAAAGCAGGTATACAGTGGTTGTTTTTGCCTGGACATTGGCGTTGGTTATCATGATCTCAATAACTGACGTATACAGAAGGGATTATTTTCCGAGCTATTTAGCAGGACAGGATATTGTCGTTTTTTTGATATTCCTTGTGTTCAGGAACAAGCTAATACTTCAATTGATCCCGGCTCTAATATTATCATGTAATATTTTAATAGAATTACTGTATTATGATATTCAATATTTTCAATTTTATATTGGTTTGATCGTGAGTTTGATAGCGATAAATATCTTTGGGATTATATTTTCAAAAGGATTAGCAAAACACAGGTTGAATATTATAAGAATAATGCAAGTTGAGCAAGAGCTTAGAAACGAATTAAAGGTCATGGCGTTTTCCGATACTTTGACAGGACTGAATAACAGGAGAATGATATTGAATTTGTTCGCTACCGAGTTTCAGCGAGTAAAGCGTTACGGGACTCCTCTTACGATTATACTGCTTGATCTTGACTTATTCAAAGATATCAATGATAAACACGGGCATCAGGTGGGGGATCTTGTTCTTATTGAATTTTCAAGATTATTGCTGAAGATCATAAGAGAAAACGATCAGGCCGGAAGGGTCGGCGGTGAAGAATTTTTATTGTTATTGCCCCAGACAAGAATTGATAATGCTATTATGCTGGCCAGGCGTATCAAAGATACTCTGAATAATACGACTCTTAAAGTAAACAAACTGGATTTTTGTGTAACTGCAAGTATGGGTATTACTGAAGTAAGCAATGAGGACCAGAATATAGACAGCAGTTTAAGAAGAGCGGATCGCTATATGTACATGGTAAAAAACAGCGGAAGAAATAATTACATATATGAAGAGCAATGATAAGAGCGCTTGTGTTTTTAGCTGCTTATTATCTTAACTCGCAGTAATGTATTCATATATTAATGTTAGACCATAAGGACGACTTTATCACGACTATGGGACGACCTTAAAACGGAGGGGAAGCGGTTTCTAAACGGACTTGATACGACTTTGAAACGGAGGGGATACGGGTTCGGATGACCGGAGATTCTTTTTCCGGTCGATTATTTAAGGATATTGGAACGGAGGGGAAGCGAGTAAATAGCGGCTTTATCCGGTATTTAATTTTTATTCTTCTGAGAAACAAATTTTTTAATTGACTGTTATATTTCTTATTTTGTTTCTTTCAAGGTTTGTTCCAGCCATGCGGGCGGGATGAGATGCTAAATGGTATCCGACACTTTAAATTTCTTTACATAATCCGTGAGTTCATTTGCAACGCTAATCATTGTTTCGGATGTTGTAGACAGTTCTTCAACATGGGCCGCGTTTTCCTGAACGCCATGGTCTATCTGGCTGATTGCAAGGTTTATCTGTTCAATACCTGTGGATTGTTCGAATGTCATACTTTCGATTTCCTTTATTTCCTCTTTGGTTTCAAGGATGGCGGCTACAACCGACAGTAATGTTTGAAATGAGTTATGAGAGTGTTCTATCATATTTGCAATATATGTGCTGTTTTGTGTTACAAGCTCCCTGATCTCCTTTACTGCTTCTGTGCTTCGTACGGCCAGAGCCCTGACTTCCCTTGCAACGACAGCGAATCCTTTTCCTTTTGTGCCGGCGTGAGCAGCTTCGACCGCTGCATTTAATGACAGAAGATTAGTCTGAAACGCTATCTGGTTTACAACATCCACTATTGTCCCGATTTTCTTACCCGCTTCTTCCAGGTTGTTCATAGCTTCTGACATTCCGCTTATCATTTTTGAACTTGCTTCTGCATTATCCGCTATTGACATAATTTTTTTTGTCATTAGAGCGGCACCGTTAGCGGTATTTTTTATTGAGCTTACGATTTCCTCTACATTGGCATTTATTTCCTCAATATTGCTTACGATTTGCTGGGTTGAGGAGGAAAGCTGCATGTTGCCTGTGGAAACTTCCTCGGAAATAGTCTCAACACGAAGTGAAGCATTTTTGGTGGAAATGATCAGTTTCTCAAGATAGGTTAAAAATATATTTAAATAGTTACCAAGTGATTTAAATTCATCCATACCAATATTACTTATCCTGACTGTGAGATCTCCTTCGCCTTCGGACAGGTCTTTGACAATTGAATTTATTGAGTTGATCCTGGACTTAATGCTTTTAATAATAATGAATCCTAAAACAAAAGCAAGGATTATGGCTGCTGAAATACTTGAGATCAGAATAACAAGATTTTTATTATATATTGCTTCCCCTTCGATTATTTTCTTTTCTGCTGTTTCGAGGTTAATTTCTTCCAGGCTATTCAGTTGATCCCGCATTTCTTCGAATTTTATTTTAGCCTTATCAAGGGATAAATTCATAGCCCTGGCGTTATCTTCCTGTCTGTCCGACAGTATGTTTTTTATAACTTCGCGCGTGCTTTCCTGCCATTCTGTGCGCTTTTTTTCATATTCTGCTACTATGTTGTTTTCATTCCCAATTTTATTAAGGGCTTTGTATTTATTGAATCTTGTTTCTGATTGTTCCATGTTTTCGTTATAGGCCGCAATAAATCCTTTTTTTAATTCAGGATCATTCTTTGAAAATATCAGCGACCGCTCTGCTACTAGTAATTGCTGTAAATCCCTGTCAGCTTCTACCAGGTAATCAATTCCGAGAAGGTGATTGGAATATAAATCCTTCAGATAAGAATTAATTTGCGACAGGCCTCTATACGCGCTGAAACTTATATATCCAATCATAATCAGCATGATTACGTATCCTGCAGTTATCTTAAATGTGATTTTAAGATTGTTTATTAATTTCATTCTGCACGCTCCGGATATCATTTAATAAATTATAAATTAATAATAGAGTAATTCTGTTTAAACAGAGTTTCACAGCAGTTGAACGGTTAAGTTCCATAAGGATATTATAAAAAACCGGATTTGTCAAATTAAATAACAAATGCAGAAAGAGGGTATTTGATTTCTAAGGGTATATTTCCAGGGGGTTTAATTTTGGATGATGACTCAATTATTTTATAAATTCTTCTCGCGGCGAAGCTGCGAGAAGAATTTATGACATGTAAAGATTTAATGAAAAATATGTATATGTCTTTATCAGACAGTATATTCATTACCGTGGAGTGTAACTAATTTTTCGATAAAATATCTCTTCTTTCCCGCGGGGATGTCGGCTTCTACTTCTTCACCAACACTGCGGTTATTTAGAGCGGCACCAATTGGGGAATTGACTGATATCTTTCCTTCAGAGGGTTTAACTTCGTTGGGATGAACGAATGTAAACTCGAATTTTTCATTGTTTTCAAGATCAACAACTGTAACGATTGATCCGAAACCTACTTTACTTTCATCTATTTGAGCCATATTCATATTGTTCAGTTGGCTTAACTGACTGTTTAACTGGGCAATTTTTGCTTTAACAAATCCCTGTCTTTCGCGGGAAGCATGATAATCGGCGTTTTCTTTAAGATCGCCGTATGATCTTGCCTGGGCTATTTTTTTTGGGAGTTCTACTTTAAATTCGTATTTTAGTGTTTCCAGTTCTTCCCTGATTTTTTTCTTTTTATCTTCAATATCCTGTGCCATCATACTACTCCGTACTATACATTCTTTTTTATTTTTCAATATTGGATGTAAAGTTGTTCGCGATTTAAGAAAAATGCAAGCTTTTTTTGGGGTTTTAAAACTGATCGTATCATCACCCGGATTTAATGAGTTATTTTATTCAAAAAGAGCTTGCATTTATTTTAATAAATTATCCGAATTAGTTCTGAAAAAAATTTTCTTCGATTAAGATTTAATTTAAAATCCCACCAGTGTTTTCCGGTTAGCAGGGATCCCGGGACATCAAAGAATAATATAATTTAACTTTTAGATTTACTATGCAATCTAAAGATTTAAATATATATAATAAAATGATTAAGGGAGTAAGATATAATGGCACAGATTAAAAGAGTTCTTGTAAGTGTCTCGGATAAATCCGGTGTAGCTGACTTTGCCGGAGAATTGAATGCGTTTGGTGTGGAATTTCTTTCCACAGGCGGTACAGCCAGAATGCTCAGGGAAGCAGGTCTGAAAGTAAAAGATGTTTCAGAGTACACCGGATTCCCTGAAATGTTAGACGGAAGAGTAAAGACCCTGCATCCGAAGGTACATGGGGGGCTGCTTGGAATAAGGTCGAATCCTGAACATGTAAAAGTTATGAAAGAGCATGGAATTGAAGAGATCGATATGATAGTCGTAAACCTGTATCCGTTTAAACAGGCAATATCAAAACCGGGTTGTACACTGGAAGAAGCTATTGAAAATATAGATATAGGCGGGCCTACTATGCTTCGCTCTGCTGCGAAGAATTTTGAATCTGTTACTGTTGTGATCGATCCTGCTGATTATAAAGCTATTATAGATGAAATGAAATCCAGCAGCGGGAAGGTATCCAGGGATACGAATTTCAGGCTTGCGGTCAAAGTGTTTCAGACAACGCACGAGTACGACGGTATGATAAGCGCTTATTTAACGAAACAATTAAATATGTGATCTTTTCAATATCAAAAATTTGCTTGCGCAAGGTTGTACTTCATTGATATTAACAGCTCGCTACATAAAGAGCAATGAATAAAGCATACTACTATTCGGGGAGACACCGGTGCGACAGCACCGGGGAACTCCGGGATGCTTCATTTTTCTATACCTTTTCTCGCAACTATTCCCTGCTCATAATAATGTTTTACTTCTGTCATCTCAGTAACAAGGTCGCACAGGGATATAAGATGCTGCGGCGCTCCCCTCCCAGTCAGTATTAGTTCTTTGTTCTCAGGTTTAAGTTCGATAAGTTTTACCACTTCATCTAAAGTTATTATATTAAAATTCAGTGTTGTGACAATTTCGTCCAGGATGATTATATCATATTTATTATCAGCAAGGACTTCCTGCGCGCGTTTCATGCCGTTTTGTGCCAGGGTATATTGCTCTTCGAAGTTCTCATCGTTTAAATAATAAAAAGTTTTACTTCCGAATTGCTCGATTGTTATATATTCTTTTAATTTTTTTATGGCAATATGTTCGCTGTATTTATTGCCTTTCATAAACTGGATCATCATGGTATTCAGGCCCGCGCCTGCTGCTCTTAACGCGAGTCCGAGCGCGGCTGTGGTTTTGCCTTTCCCGTTTCCAGTATAAAGCTGTATGTAACCTTTTTTCAGCATAAGTTCGTAATCCTCCTGTGAACTCGTCTATAATCAATAGTGTCTTAAATATAGCAATAAAACTCAACATTTTTTTTCCTGTTTTATACAGGAATAACAGTACTATATTTATTTATTCCTTCCCGGTAAAGATCATTGCCTTTTGTATCGTTAATGACGATTACAGGCAGGTCTTCAACATATAATCTCATGATTGCCTCAGGGCCTAGGTCATCATACGCGATTATTTCCGCTTTTTTTATTGTTCTTGCTATCAGGGCTCCTGCCCCTCCTGTGGCACCGAAATATACAGCTTTGTGTTTTACAATTGCTTCTATAACCTGCTGTGACCTGTTGCCTTTGCCAATCATTCCCTTAAGGCCAAGCTCTATGAGTTTTGGGGCAAATGGGTCCATTCTGTAGCTGCTTGTAGGCCCGGCTGAGCCTATAATCTGGCCGGGTTTCGCAGGCGATGGCCCTGTATAGTAGATTACCTGGCCTTTCAGGTCAAAAGGCAGCTTTTTTCCCTCACCGATTGCCTGCATTATCCGTTTGTGGGCAGTATCCCTTGCGGTATATATTATACCGTTCAATAATACTTTATCTCCAATGTTCAGTTTCTCCAGAGCGTCTGAAAGGAGAGGGGTTTTTAATTTTATTGCTCCAGGCATAATATATTTATGAAATTATTATATTATTGCTTCCATGTGCCTGACTGAATGGCAGTTTATATTGATCGCAAGT
This sequence comes from uncultured Leptospirales bacterium, assembly GCA_964631555.1. Lineage (GTDB taxonomy): Bacteria > Spirochaetota > UBA4802 > UBA4802 > JAFGDQ01 > CAZVYR01. Next base: position 8,760 of record CAZVYR010000041.1, on the reverse strand, counting down.
GGTAGACTTGCTATATGGCACGGCTCCATTTCGATAAATACATCCAGGCATGTAGTATCTCCTCCATACCCCATGGGACCTATCCCAAGCTTATTTACAGATTCAAGAATTTCGTCTTCTGTTTTTCCAAGTTCAATATCAGGGTTCCTGGTACCGATCTTTCTTAGCAAGGCTTTTTTTGCAAGGAAAGCCGATCTTTCGAAATTGCCGCCAATACCGATACCGACAACTACAGGCGGGCATGGATTAGCACCTGCTTCTTTAACAGTATTAATTATTTTTTCTTTGATTTCTTCAATGCCTGAAGCAGGTGTGAGCATATACACGCGGCTCATGTTTTCGCTGCCTCCGCCTTTAGGAAGCATCTTGATTTTTATTTTATTTCCGGGTACTATATCGATATATGTTATTGCAGGGGTATTATCCCCGGTGTTAGAGCGCGAAAACGGGTGGCATACGGATTTTCTGAGATACCCCTGTTCATAGCCGAGACCTACTCCTTTGTTAACAGCTTCGTGAAGATCACCGCCCTTAATTCGTACATTCTGTCCGATATCAATAAAAAGCACCGCAAGGCCGCAGTCCTGGCACAAGGGTAATCGCTCTTCACTGGATATTGCCGCATTCTCTTTTAACTGGCCAAGAATTTCCCTGGCTACAGGTGACCTTTCGGTTTTTATTGCCTGATCCAAAGCGTTTAAAACATCTGTGCCTAATTCATAATTGGCATCAATGCAAAGATCCCGTATAACTTGTGTGATTTTTTCGGCTTTTATTGTTCTCATTATGAGAATAATTAATTATTCCCGAATATTTTGTAAAGATTAATAAAATTAAAACCTATAATAATTATAAGTGCTGATTGTCCTGATGCAAAGATCCGCATGACGCTTTTATATAAATTAAATGAGTGAGAGGATTTTAATGAAAAAAATAGAAGCCGCTATCCTGGCTTCAGAATTTATCAGGGATACCAATGTCCTTGATTGTAATGTGATTGTTTGTAACAAAGAAGCCAGGATACTTCACTTTGTTCAGGCGAGGTCTTTTGAAGGTGACTTTAAAGTCGGGGAAATTGCTTCAGCCGGTTTGGTGAGGGACGTTCTGTCAGGGAGGAAAACTCTTAAAAGAATAATCCCTGAAACAGCGTATGGAGTGAAATTAAAAGCAATTGTTGTCCCGATATTTGAAGAGGACGGCTCTTTATCAGGCATTGTAGGTACTGCCACAAATCTTGAAGCCCAGGATACTCTTTATACTGCTTCTCAATCTATTGCCGCTACCTCCCAGGAAATCGCGGCTACTACTCAGGAACTTTCGGCTTCAGCTTTTTCATTAGCCGAGTCACTTATGAATGTCAGGGCAGCAATTGAAAAAGTTAAAGAAGAGATATTCAGAACTGATGAGATACTCAAATTCGTAAACGAGGTCGCGGATAATTCCAATCTCCTTGGCCTGAACGCAGCAATTGAAGCTGCCAGGGCAGGAGAACAGGGAACGGGCTTTTCGGTTGTTGCGGATAAGATACGTAAGATGGCTGAGAATAGTTCCGAGTCGGTTAAAGATATCAGGAAAATAGTTCAGGCAATACAAAAAGAGACGAATTCAGTACTTGAATTGGTGAAAGATGTTGCAGAACTCGGACAAAAACAGGCTGCCGCGACAGAGGAAATTGAATCAGCAATGCAGCGTTTAACCACTGCTGCAGGGGATATTGAGAAGGTTGCTGAAGTTATTTAACCAGTCAGTATCAATTTATATCCTGCTTACCTCTATTCATTTCTTACCTTTTCCTATTAAAAATCCATAACTGAATTAACAAAAGTATATTCTGTCATATATATATAATATAAAAATTTTCTTGAAGGATACGTGAAAATCAATTAGAATAATTTGGCGATTATTCATATATTTTTTCATGAGAATTTATCCGGTGAATTAAATGGCAAATAATATTACAAATAAAATTACCTCTGACTGGGACCAGATAGAGACTGCCAGGATGGATTGTACGAAGTTTCTTATTGATTCGGGTTTTTCGGAAGATGTTATAGATGCTGTAAGCCTGTGTCTCGGAGAGCTGCTGGAAAATGCTATAAAGTATGGTAATTTCGATAAAAAGGGCGAAGATATTGTATTCACTATAACTATTGATTCCGGTTCCATCACTGTTGAGGTTACAAATCCTGTAAGTGATACAAATATTGATCATCTGAACAAACTTGATAAGACAATACAGTGGATAAGGGGGTATCAGAATAGTTTTGAGGCATATATCAAGAAATTAAAGGAGATTTCCATGAGATCACTTGACGACAAGGAAAGCGGACTCGGGCTGACAAGGATCGCATATGAAAGCCAGTCTATTCTGGACTTTTACGTAAGTGAAGATAACCAGGTACATGTTTCGACTGTATATACTTATTAGAGATGTTGCATTTGTTTAAAAATGTAAGGCCAGTTTTGCAACAAGTCTCTTAATTCCATATATTTTATTTTTTTTATAGAGGGGAATATTCGACAGTATGGAAACGTATAATTTTAATTTATTAACAATCGAGATAGATGAAGACGATGGATCAATAGTCGTCGTTTTTAAAGGTAAAAGTACAGATAGAAATCCTTCTGAATTGATAAGTCCTATTCTCATGGATATTTTAAATAAAAGCACATCAAACAATAAGAAGATCATTCTGGATTTCAGGAATCTTGAATATATGAATTCGTCTACAGTTACACCAATATCAAAGATTATTGAAAAAGGGAAAACAGGTTCGAACAGAATTTCAATTCAATACAGAAAGTCAAAAAAATGGCAGGAATTATGTTTTTCCGCAATGAGAATATTTGAAACTAAAGATAAACGAATAGAAATAATAGGGAATTGATTAAGATGAATTTAAAAGATAAAATCTTAAAAGGAGAACTTCGAAGCAGTGATGCTTCTATTCCTGTAGAAATCCGGTATGCTTCCCAGTTCTCAGTTTTTGTGATTATCCCTGATCCGTATGAAATTTATGACGGAAAACGTTTTAATAAACTTTTTATTGAAATAAATGATAAGAGTTTTGAATTAGGTGAAAGTCGGTTTTCACTTGAAACTGATATGGAAGGCAATACAGGAAGACTTTTATTTTTAAACGATGTATATAATTTTGATATATTATTTGCGAAGGCAGAACTTGTAAATCTTGAAAAATTATCCGGTAATTTAGGCCTTATTTTATCTCAAAAAGAAAAGGTTAAAGATTTCTTTTTAAAATATATCTCTGATATAGCATACGATCTAAAAGTATATAAACATTTCTTTGATGAGATAGAAAGCGCTTATGAAAAAGAGCCTGATCATGTAAAAGAAGCAGTGTCCCAGGCTGTTTTAAACAGCGAGGGGAGAAAGTTCATGGCATTTTTTGACAGCAGGGTAAAGGAACTTGAGGAGTATATCAAGGGATTTACAAAAGAGGAACATGAGATACACGGCTTTTATCTGAGAAAGCAGCTTTGGGATATAATAGCCTGTACAGAATTTATGTATCGCGTTAATGTAAAGCCACGGGGTTATGCAGGTGACTCGGAAATGATGAGAATGATATATGAAAACGCGTTCAGGGGGGACTCTATTTTTTCAAAAACTCTATATAAATATTCGGTGGAGCATCCCGCGGCTCAGGCAGTTCGTAACAGGAGGGTTATGGTTCCCCGTATTCTGCATGATTATCAGAAAGAGTACTCCGGTCATGATTTTAAATTTATGTCAGTTGCCTGCGGCCCGGCATACGAATTACAGGATCTTTATTTAACCGAGTCTGATGCGTCATTTTTTCATTGCACTCTTCTGGACCAGGACCCTGCCGCCCTGCGGGAAGCTTTTCAGAATATACAGGGGCTGGAGAAACAGCTTGGTGTGAAGATCAAAGCCAAGTATATTCGCGATTCTGTCAGAACTATGATCTTCTCAGGTAATCTGGCTAAAGAATGGGGCAGGTTTAATTTTATATATTCAATGGGACTATTTGATTATTTGACTCCTCCTGTAGCCCGCGCTGTGATAGAGAAAATATACGGGCTTCTAGAACCAGGCGGCAGGCTGCTGATAGGTAATTATCATTTGAATAATCAAAGCAAATGGTTTATGGAGTACTGGCTTGACTGGGTTCTATATTATCGTTCTGAGCAGGATTTTATTGATCTGTTGAAAAATACGGATGCTGAAGATGCTGAAGTTTTTTTTGAAGATACTAATTCACAGATGTTCCTGACTGCACGAAAACGTTTATGAATAGTAATTGGGTAAAAAATATTTACAGCCTAATACCTCTTCCGGATAATCATCAATTTAAAAAATATCTTTATGCTATAATCCACTCCTGGTCAAAGACTCTTATTTTTCTGGTTTTTATTCTTGTTCCCGTATTTTTTATTCTGGATCAGTTTACAATTCCCGGGGACCTTTTGATGCGTTTCGCTCTTTACAGGTCAGTGGGGATAGTGATCGCCTTTGCACAGTATATTGTATTATTAAAGACCAGGCCTGGTAAGGTGTCATATATTCATGGTTATATTGTGACGATTGTTGTAGGTGGCATGATAGTTGTCATGACCGCAGACCTGGGTGGATTTGATTCTACGTATTATGCAGGGCTTAATCTTGTTATTATAGGCGTCAATTTGCTGCTGCCCTGGGAAGTATGGCATTCAATTATCAACAGTCTTCTGATTCTCCTGATGTATATCTCCATTAACCTGCTGTATCAGCATGATTTTATTTATTATAACCTGGTCAATAATCTATTTTTTATGACGGGAACGATTATACTGGCTGTTATTATTAATTACGTGCGTTATAAATTGATTGAAATGGAATTCAACCTGCGCTTCGAATTAAAATCAGCAAGGGATTCGCTTTGGAGCGAGATGAAGATCGCAAAGAAGATACAGGATTCTTTGCTTCCTCCGGACACTATTCTCGACGGTTACGAGATAGCTGCGAAAATGATCCCTGAAGAGGAAGTAGGCGGGGATTATTATGATTTCTGGAAAACAAGCAAAGGTGAAAACTGGATGGCAATCGGAGATGTATCCGGCCATGGTGTGGAATCAGGATTGCTTATGATGATAGTTCATACTAGTATTTACTCTATTCTGACTGATTCAGGGGGCTTGAATCCGTCAGAGGTTTTGGAATACGCGAATTCCGTTATCAGGAATATTACTTCCAGGTTGTCTATAAACCGTTACATGACAATTCTTTCGATTAAACTTGAAGAAGATAATATTAAAGTGGCAGGGAAACATCAGGATCTTGTTATTTACAGGGCTGCCACCAGATCTGTTGATATTATCCCGACAAAAGGTACATGGATCGGGCTGACTGATAATATTCTGGATTTCCTGGTAGACCAGGAGATAAGATTATACAGCGGAGATTTAGTTCTTTTATATACTGACGGTGTTACTGAATCTGCAAACAGTGAGGGTGAGATGTTCGGCATTGAACGAATGGTTGATTCATTGAGAATAAATGCATATTTAAAACCTGAGTCTATTGTATCTAATCTTATCTCTGATGTTGTTGCTTTTCAGTTTAAACAGGAGGATGATATAACAATTGTATTGCTGAAAAAATTGTGATCCTTTATTTTACAGTTTTTTTGTTATATAATTTGCCGCGAAATCAATAAAATCAGGTAGTTTTATTGATTAAAGTTCTGAGTTTTTTATACTGCGGGTAAATTGGAAAGGGAATATAAGAGTTTGACAAAATATGAATAAGCCTGGTACGGCTTGGTGGTTTTATTAGATATTTCACATCCGATTTTATTATTGACACTTGTTATGTGTATTATTTTTACGGATAAAGGGATCCGAATATTTTTTTTTATAAACAAGTAGCAATTTATTTTTTCGTCCTTTTTAAATGTATAACCAGGTACTTCAGGGAAGCTTAATCCATCCATATTAATATCCAGTATTGGTACTTTATAATCCCCGATATGAGGCATCAATAAATACAGGTTAAAACTTTCAAATATTTCCCGTCTGATTGAATTTCTAATTTCAATATCCGCATTCGGCATTTATATTCTCCGATAATATATTATAAATTATGTTTGCATAAGCTCAGGTAAGGCGCTAAAATAATAATTTGAAAATCATTTAAAGTCAATATTTTATTGGATGGTTATGAATAAAAACGGCGAATTACCGTTTGAACTCACCGGGGACCTTAAAAAAGAATTTTTCAAGGATTATTTTGATAAATCTATAAATTCAGTCCGGATTGCTTTATTGCTCGGGGCAGCACTGTATTCATTCTTCGGCTTGCTCGATATGTTTATGGTTCCTGGCTGGAAAAGCTATATCTGGATAATACGCTTTGCCTTTGTTGTGCCTGTTCTGCTTATTTCATATTTTATGACGTTCTATGATTTTTTCAGGAAAATAATGCAGGGATGGCTCAGCTTTGTTGCGCTCGTGTCAGGTATCGGAATAATTGCAATGATCGTCATTGCGCGTGAGGGCGAAGGCAGCTTGTTTTACTATGCGGGCCTGATGCTTGTCATTATGTGGACATATACATTTGTAAAGTTAAGATTTGTCTACGCGAGCGTGGTATGCGGGATAATAATTCTGGCGTATGAATTTGCTGCTGTTTTTATTCAGGATATATTAAAGGATACTTATTCCACTCATATTTTCTTCAGCAATAATTTCTTTTTTATATCATCCAACGTAATCGGGATGTTCGCGGGTTATTATATTGAAAAGTATATGAGAAAGGATTTTCTTCAAAGGATGGTTATCAGGGAAAATCAGAATGAACTTGAGCATGAGAAAAACGAGTTAAAGATCAGGAATGATATTATCAATAATGAACTTGAAATGGCCAGGGATATCCAGGAAAGGATCATTCCCAAGACCAGTCCTAATGAAAATATTTATTCTCTGTATAAGCCTACGCAACTGGTCGGCGGTGATTTTCTGGATTTTATTACGTTTACAGGTTCGGAAAAGATCGGTCTTTTCCTGAGTGATGTTTCGGGCCACGGTGTTCCTGCAGCGCTTATTGCGTCTATGATTAAAGGGGGATTGTCGGAATTTATGCGGCACAGTGGAAGCCCGGCCAAGCTCATGTATCATTTGAATAATATGCTGACTGTGCAGTCTGAGGAGAATTTCGTGACAGCTTTTTTCGGGATTTATGATCCTGAAACTCGAATGATAACCTACTCGAACGCGGGCCATCACGCACCTGTGGTCATTCATAACAATAAGATTATCAGGCTGAAAGAAGATGTCGGTTTTCCGCTGTCAATAATGGATAACAGTGAATTAGAGGGTTCGGAATTCGATTATAAAAATATTACTACTCTTCTGCCTGAAAAGAGCAAGCTGGTTTTATATACTGATGGTCTTGTTGAAGCAAAAAACAATAATAGAGATTCTATGTTCGGTAATTACACGGATGAATTGTTCCTGAAATTCAGCTCACTGAAACCTATGGATTTTATAAATAATCTTTTTGATAATCTTGTGAGGTTCAGAGGAGGGAATACTTTTGATGACGATATCTGTATTGTTTGTGTGGATATAAAATAAACCTGCATTGTTGATTTGTCCTCTGACTTTAAGATACTTATCTCTTTTACTGGCATCCTGCTTTATACACAGGTTTTAAAATGCAGAGGGACTTATATAGGTGAGTTAGGATTTGAAGCGTATTTGAAACGGAGGGGAAACGGTTAAACTCTTATTACATCATGCTGAATAATAGATTTGTTGCAAAACTTGTTTTTCCCAGTCGCAGGCAGGGGAAAACCTTCATATTTCATGAGAAATGCAACAAGTATAATATATAAAAATTGCTTGATATAAAGTTATAATTTATTGTATGGATAAAATCAGTCAGTAGCAATCAGTATATGAAATAATTATTTACTTATTATAATTCAATATATTACATGTTATATATTAAATAAATGGAGATCAGTTATGACTAGTATAGTAGATGTTCAGGCAAGGGAAATTCTTGATTCAAGAGGAAATCCTACTATTGAGGTTGATGTTGAGCTTTCTTCGGGATTTATCGGCAGGGCTTCCGTACCTTCAGGCGCATCGACAGGCGAGCATGAGGCAGTTGAACTGCGCGACGGAGATAAGGCAAGATATGGCGGCAAGGGAGTTCAGAAGGCAGTATCCAATGTGAATGATATTATTTCGGGCAGTATTGTGGAAATGGATGCCATGAATCAAATAGAGATTGACCGCGTTCTTATTGATCTGGACGGGACACCAAATAAGGCGAAATTAGGAGCGAACGCTATTCTGGGTGTTTCTCTCGCGTGCGCGAAAGGTGTTGCCGAGTCATTTGGTATGCCTCTTTACAGGTATCTGGGAGGGATAAACGCGTGCGAACTGCCAGTCCCCATGATGAATATCATAAACGGTGGTTCTCATGCTGATTCGAACGTGGATTTGCAGGAATTTATGGTAATGCCTGTGGGGGCGACCAGTTTCAGGGAAGCGCTCAGAATGGGTGCTGAGACCTTTCACGCACTGAAAAGTGTTCTGAAGTCAAAGGGGTATGTTACAAGTGTTGGAGATGAGGGCGGTTTCGCGCCTTCTCTTAAATCAAATGAAGAACCGCTGGAAGTGATAATGGAAGCAATAAAAAGCGCAGGCTTCCAGGCTGGAAAGGATATTATGATAGCTCTTGACCCTGCTTCAAGTGAGTTTTATGACAGTAAGAAAAAGAAATAT
>CAZVYR010000040.1:13290-17081 GCA_964631555.1 uncultured Leptospirales bacterium | reverse complement strand
TGCCATTAATTCCTTTTTTTTACCGATTAATTTTTTAATATTCTTTACATTTTTTGCCTTCCAAATACAAATTAAGACATTTTAACTTAGCAGTCAATAAATATATTAGAAATATAATAAATAAATCGCCATAATATTAATATAAAAATCAAGAAGTTTTTTATTGGCAATATTGAAAATAATATAAACCTATTAATTCATTGATCCTTGCAGCACACACAGGTTCGGAAGAAAAAACATATATTTTTAATATTTATTTAGTTTCTTAAGCGCTGATTTGAAGCGGCTGTCAATTTCCGCTGAGAGTTTTGCTATCTTGCGCAGATCGTCAGCGATTTTCCTGAATCCGGCAGCTTCTGCCTGCTCATGCCATTTCTGCAGATCCTCAATATGATCCTGGTTATGCTTTATAAGATGGCTGATCAGAAGTTCAAGCTTCTCTGCAGTAATCCCGGCGCGTTCCTCGTCATGCTCATGATCGTGATGATGCCCGTCATCCTCATGTTTGTGATCGTGGTGATGATGGTCGTTATCACCATGATCGTGATCATGGTGATTATAATGATCTTTATCTTTATGGTCGTGTTGTTTATGATTTTTTCTGTCTTTCTGCATTGATGTTATCTCCTAATTCCGTAAGTATTACATAATTTTCGACCAGGTTTACTTCACCGATGCGGTATCCTTTCATCTCTTTGTCTTCGCCGAAAAGTGTCCGCATTGAAACTGTTCCCTTGTTCTCCGATATCCGTGAGACTTCATCTATTACAAGATTTTCTGATTCAATTGATTTCAGAAATACTTTTGAGAGGCACATCGTATTCCTCCTTAAAATAAATACAAAATGACTAGAGCTGACTACTATAAGCCAATATAGTAATATAGATATTATTTGTCCACGTTTTCAGCAAGTTTAATATTACTTTTTTTACCTGATTTTTTGTCTGTATAATTTATTTTTTGGAATTACAGGCAGTCAGGTATAGCCTAAATAAATTTTCATGGATACCCATTAAAAATGAATTAAATGCTTGATTATTCAGGAAACTAGCTAAAACAATCATAATAGAAATCTGTGTTATTATTTTCAATCTCAGATGTGAAACAGGGATTTGCCAAAAAATTGACTTGTCATTTTTTGAGCATAATTTAAACAGAAACATAATAATATTTATATATAATATTCTGATATTAACATTCAATACCAGGCAAAAGATGGAGATTTAAAATAAATATGGAACAGAACGATAAAGAAAATATAAACGCTGAGGAAAATTTCGAGGATCTGCTTAACGAAAACCTGACTGAATATAATGATTTTTTTGAGGTCGGAGAGTTAATTGAAACTCAAATCGTAAAAATATCCGGGGAATGGATTTTTCTGCATATCGGCGGAAAAAATGAAGGCTATCTGGAAGCGAGTGAATTTACAGATGATAAAGGCAGACTTACTGTAAAAGAAGGAGATACTATAAAAGCCTACTTCATGTCTTCAGAGAACGGTGAACTGCGCTTTACAACCAAAGTCAGTGACGGTAAGGCCGGCCAAAAGATACTTCAAAGCGCTTATGAAAACGGAGTTGAGGTTGAAGGTTTTGTTAATAAAGAAATTAAAGGCGGATTTGAAATCATGATAGGAAGCGCGCGCGCTTTTTGTCCCTATTCGCAGATGGGTCTTGAGCGCGAGGCTCCTGAGAAGTATATAGGAAACAAGTATCCTTTCAGGATCACGGAGTTCGCGGAGAACGGACGCAACATAATACTCTCTAACAGGATATTACTGGAAGAAGAACGCAAATTAAAAATAGATGCAATGCGGGACTCCTTAAAAGAGGGTATGAAGGTTAAGGGAACTGTTAAGTCGATTCAGAATTTCGGCGCTTTTGTTGATATAGACGGATTGCAGGCCCTGGTCCCTATCTCTGAAATAAGCAGGGGCAGGGTAGAGAACATACATGATTATCTTAAAACAGGCCAGGAAATTGAAGCAGTGATACTTAACCTGGACTGGGATAATGATAGAATCTCTCTTAGCATTAAAGATACACAGCCTGATCCGTGGGAAGCGGCTGATAGAAAATACATTCCTGGTTCAACTCACAACGGGAAGATAGTCCGGATCACTAATTTCGGGGCTTTTGTTACTCTTGAGCCCGGGATTGACGGTCTTGTTCATATCTCTGAGATAGGGGGCAGTACAAGGATTAAACATCCGCGTGAAGTTGTTAATGAAGGAGATTCTCTGGAAGTAATCATAGAGAAAGTGGATACTGAGAAAAGAAGATTATCCCTAAAATTATTGAATACCGCAAAACACGAAGAAGAGGATAACTACGAACAATTCAAGGGAAAGAAAGAAGATTCGTATAATCCGTTCGGAAGTCTTGGCCATTTGTTAAAAAATAAGGATGATAAAAAGGAATAATGATTGCGTTTTTATAGTGTTTACCGATAAATCGAAATTATATAAATATTTGTTAAAAGGTTTTTTTTAAAAACATTTACAGTAACAACTAAATGGTTCCATTCTGGAGCATAAGCATTTGAAGTATTTTTTATTCAAAGGAGTGAAAAATGAGATATTTCTTCTTAACAGTTTTTATTCTTTTTTTCAGTCAACTGGGTTTTCCCCAGGATTATAAGAATGATCCCGCAAGTAAAATAATTCAGAATCTTAGTCAAATTGAAAGTCTCTATTTTAAGAACCTGAATACTCGGGAACGGCAGGAAGCTTTAAGGCTGGTAAATGAGACAAGAACCCTTGTTGTTGAAAACGTAATTTCAAAAGAAAAAGAATCCGAACAAAAAGATTTAAATATACTGAGCGAAGAAGGGTTTAAGTCCTTGATGGCGAGCGTAAAGAATGAAAGCTCAGACCGCTCAAAAACCAAGCTTATTATGTCAATTGGCAAAAATGGGAAAATTACGAGTGCTCAGGCCGCTCAGTTTGTAGCTTTATATAAATTCGACAGAGATCGCGAAGACTTACTCAAATCCATTTCAGATAATATTATCGATCCGGTCAACATAGGTTTAGCTCTTAAGTATATTGATTCATCATCAATAAGAGATAAGCTTGTTGATTATTATCGAAATAAATAATAGCTAATAAAAGAACACGGCACTTAGTCGTGTGAAAGAAATATTATATTCATTCAGCAGGGAGAAGTGCGGGGAAGCGTCTTACTGTCACTGCCAATCATACTTGAAACTGCTGACTATATCATGCCGTTCTATAATTTCAGCAATATGATGCTGAATATGCCTGATATTGTTGATATGAAATTCTAACTGATTCTCATCGTACCAGTGCGGCCAGCATCGTTCTTCAGGCTGCATATCTAACAAATATTCCGGGATATTGCTTTTTACAAATTCGAGAAATTCGAGCATTTCGTCTTTGGTGTAAGGTTCGTTTATGATAATTTCTTCAAAAGGCGGCCATGGTTTATTGTGAAAAAAGTGATAATCGTCTTTTGACTTGGGCCAGCTTTTTATTCCGCTTTCGGTTGCACTGCAGTATATATTTGCAAAGAAGAGTCCGTGATATGCTATCTGCCATGCCGGGCTTTTATAATTCTTATTATCATACCAGAGATCTTCGCTGTAGTTTTTAATAGCTTCCGACAGGATATTTAAGCACTTGTTATACTGGTTTTGAAGTACTTGTTTATACATTTTGTTTTCCTCTATTGCTTCAGCATATTGAAATAAATAATATAGATAAAAGATATTTATTATATATAATTGTGAAAGAATACCGGATTTTTTATTATCCACTCCGTTTCAAA
>CAZVYR010000040.1:0-13190 GCA_964631555.1 uncultured Leptospirales bacterium | reverse complement strand
CACTCCGTTCCCTCTCCGTACCACCTTCGTCTCAGCTTCGTCTTGGCTTCGTCCGTTATTAGAATTAACTAACTTATTCTGCACTGTTCCAAAACATACAGTCTGTAATTGCCTGCTATAAATTCCTTCTTACTCAAACCCAGGAGGCAGCTTAAAACTGCTGATATTCTCCTTTTCCAGCAGTCTGGCAAATTCAATAGTTGTATAATCTTCAAGATACGGCCCTATTATCTGAACTCCGACAGGCAAGCCTGCGGTTGTAAACCCAATAGGGGCAACTGTTGCAGGCAGATAAGGCACAAGGCTGAGCGAACACCATGGGCCCATTACTTCAAGAAATTCCAGATCCCTGCCGTTAAATTTCAGAACACGCTGTGTAATATCTTTATGATCATGGGGAAAGGCAGTGATCCGCTCTACAGGGCATAAAAGAACGTCAAATTCCTGAAAATAGTCCTCCCATTTCTGCCTGATAACCGCACGCTCAATATTTAACAGAAGCCAATCACGGTGAAGGGCAGTTGCAGCCCTTAAATATCTTGCCCTGCTGCTCTGATCCTCATTACTTAAAGATTTAACCTCATCTACTGCTTTATTGAATATCTCCGGCGGTTGTGTATGGCTTAAAGTCATTGTTACCAGGTCACTATGCAGCCTGTGATTTCGCACAAAATCTATATCCGGTTTTTTTCTCGTAACTATTATTCCTTTCTTTTCTAGGGCTTCGACCATCTCCTGCAGGCATTTCCCAGTCTCACTGTCCGGTGGATAATCCTTATCATCTATCCATAGGCCGATCCTGAACTCTTTAAGCCTGGCTTTTCTCGGCGGAGGCAATTCAATCCTGAATGCCTTCTTTTGATAAAATGGCGGTCCTGTAATAATACTCATTGCTAATTTTAAATCCTCTGCGCTGCGCGCGAGAGGCCCCTGCACAGCTATATCCGAAGAAAAAAGGTAGTTTGTATCCGGAAAATCCGGGGCAATCAGCTTCCAGGGATTGTTCCTGCTGTTCATTGAAACAATATTATATGAAGGTTTATGGCCGTAAACCCCGCAGAAATGCGCGGGTATTCGTATAGAACCTCCAATATCGTTCCCGATTTCCAGTCCTGTTAATCCGCCCGCCAGGGCTGCAGCAGCCCCGCCCGAAGACCCTCCCGGTGTTTTTGTTACATCCCAGGGATTGTTTGTTTGTCCGTAAACATCATTGAAAGACTGATAGTCCATAGCAAAAAGAGGAAGATTGGTTTTCCCGAAAATAATAGCCCCTGCATCCAGTAATGACTGGGCAGTGTCCGAATTATTTCCAGGTATAAAATCCTTAAATTGCGGAAATCCGTTGCTCGTCGGCATTCCGGCAACATCAATATTGTCCTTTAGTGTCATAGGCAGGCCGTGCAGCGGCCCCCAGTCTTTGCCTGCGGCAAGCGCTTTGTCAGCCGCGCGTGCACGCTTTCCGGCATTTTCAAAATCTACAGTAACAATTGCATTTATCTTCGGATTCAAACGCCCGTATCTTTCGATATAAAATTCAAGCAATTCAAAAGAACTAATTCGTTTCTCCTTTATTGCTTTCACCAGCTTAACTGCGGAAAGGCATGCCATATCTTTCATAAGATAACCTCTACATCTTTTCTTTTTTTAATATTGTGATATCTTCAAAATCCTTTTCCAGCCATACTGAAAACCGTTCCCCTCCGTTTCACCTTCGTCTCAGCTCCTTCCTGAATCCCTATCCCCTCCGTTCCCGTAAAACCAGAGGTTTTTTCTCCATATCACCTTCGGATATCTTCCTCCCGTGTATTTAACCTTATTATCACCTATCATAAAAAGGTTTTTAATACACAACAGCTTCGCATTCTGAAAATTACATTATTTTCTGAATTTTTATAAATCATTAGAACTCTTATAGTAAAAAGACACAAAAGTTCCCTATATATTTTGCCAGATATTAAATTAGTACTGTTCAATGAATACAAAGGAGAGCAGCGATTTTTATGCAGGTATAAGCAATTTTAGCTGGTATTAAAAATATTTTGTTAAAAAAAGTCCACTTTTGCAAGTATATTTTAAGCGTAAATTCCCAATTATTCTTAAATAATATAAAAAATGTATAACATTCTCGCCAATCGTTAATATTTTTGCCTATATTCACTAACATTATAAATTAATTAGATTTTTTCTGTAATCATTAAAAATAAAAATTGACTTTATATATATATAAGTTGTTATTCATAAAAATTGGAAGGAGAATATTCAATGCTTACGCCTAAAGAAAACTTACTCGAAACAATAAAAAAAGACGGAAAACCTGACCGTCTTGTAAACCAGTATGAAGGCTGTGTTTTTTACCCGGCCAATCCTGTAGCAGCTTATGTAAGAGGTAACCGTTATAAGGGAATGCCGCCCACAAAGGATAAATGGGGAACAACAGTGCTCTGGCCGGAAGATCAGCATGCGGCAATGCCTCATGTTACACCCGATGATAAGGTTCTCCCGGATATTACAAACTGGCGTGATTATTTAAAAGTTCCGGATTTAATAGCCAACTGTTCGGATCCCAAGCTTTGGGAGCCTATGATTGAAGAAATATCAAAAATCGACCGCAATACTAATCTTTTCATGGCCTTTATGCCTACAGGTGTATTCGAACAATTACATTTCCTCATGGGATTCGAGGATACACTTATGAACATGCTTCTTGAACCTGAATATATGGAAGAAGTCTGCCAGGTTGTAGGCGAATATCGTTATTCTTTTATGAAACTTATAGTCGACAACCTTAAACCCGATATAATGCTGACCCATGACGACTGGGGAAGTAAAACATCATTGTTTATGAAGCCCGACACATGGCGGGAATTTATTAAACCTCAATTCGTTAAGACTTATAAATATATGAAGGATAATGGAGTTATTATAATGCACCATGCAGACTCCTTTCTTGAACCGATAGTTGAAGACATGGTTGAACTGGGCATAGATATATGGCAGGGAGTATTGCCTCAGAATGATATCCCGGCTATTCAAAAGCAACTGGACGGCCGTATGGTACTTATGGGCGGAATAGACGCGGCAATTGTAGACAGGGCAGATGCAACGGAAGAAGATATCCGGACAGAAGTCGACAGAGTCTGCAAAGAGTATGCTCCCGGGGGCCACTTCATTCCCTGCATAACCTACGGAGCACCTGGTACGATATATCCGAATGTTGATCCGGTTATAAATGATGAAATAAACAAGTATAACAAGAAAGTATATGGAATATAATTAATTATATATTTTATATTATTGCATATACTATCCGGCAACGATCAGGCTAAAATATAACTAAACTTTATAATTAATAAAATATTTTATTTAATGTTCTCCTTTTGAAGATAAAAAAATTGATTTGACCGGTTGTTTTATTGACAAAAGTCTAAATAATAGTATTATAAATATATAATAATCTGTTTTTTTCTTAAAAAAAATTATTGACAGAGCCTGATCAAATCTGCTATTTGATCTTACAATTCATTCCCCTGTAGCTCAGTCGGTAGAGCAGGTGGCTGTTAACCACCCTGTCGGGAGTTCGAATCTCTCCGGGGGAGCATACCGTTACATTTCCGAACTGTTATCAATGAGACAATTGATAAGCTTAATTCTTATTATATAAGGGTTGCATAAGGATATATAAAAAGCCTCCTGATATTTGGGAGGCTTTTTTGTTTTTTGCAGACGTCTGCAATATATAGGAGTTTGTTTCCCGGGAGTCAATATTAATTGAAATTGTATTCGACCGCTAATATTTATGATAATATTATCTTTGTGATAGACGGAAATTTATTAAAAATTTGAATAAAGAGAATAATATGAATAAAAAGCTTATAGCAATCATTGAAAGGGAAGATAACGGCTTTTTTGCCTTATGCCCGGAACTGGATATAACCAGCCAGGGAGATACAATAGACGAAGCTAAACATAATCTTCAGGAGGCATTAGAATTATTTTTTGAGACAGCTTCTCCTGAAGAGGTTAAAACCAGACTGCATGATGAAGTATACGTTGCCCAGTTAGATGTTTATTATCCGTCAATCATGGATCCAGCAATCGGAATTTAAATAAAATGTAAAATATTGGGAAAATAATGAAATGTAATAATTATACTTATAGAACTGAATGGTCAACTGAAGATGAATGTTTTATTGCCAGAGTTATGGAATTTTCGTCTCTTTCAGCATTTGGAGATGCCAGAGAAGAAGCTCAACAGGATCTTGACATAGTACTTGAAGAGACTTTAAACTGGATGGCTGAAGAAGGGGGGCCTATATTATGAGCAGATCTGTCTATTGCGGCTTTAAGAGATTTTGAAATTTCTCTATTCTTTCTTTTTTTTCTGTCTTTCTGCCATATAGAAATATTCCAATGAGAGTTGAGACAGTTCCTACCAGCAATACATAACCTTCTAATTCTTTTCCTAACAATAATAGTGTTCCGCCAAAACAAATGATAACCACGGCTAAAATAAAGGCGAAAAGTTGCCCTCTGTTAGCTCTTCGGCTATTCCCGGAGACGACAATTTTTTCTAATTCCATTCGGTGTTCTGATTGTTTCTGGAAACCTTCAAGAATAATTTTTGCGGCATCCGGATATGCCTGGTTATATTTAATTAAATCGTCAGGTTTTGGAAGCGGGCCAGAATACATTTCAAGCGATTGTCTTTTAAGCATTTTATTTGATTCTGGCAATTCAATATCACTTTGTGGGAGTTTGTTTTTTCTGTTTTTTTTAGAGTGAGACATTCATTTTGTATTCTGAAATAGCAGCTTTCATATCCATACCTATAGTTCTCCAATCACTAGCGATTGCTATATAATCGGCCATTTCTTGACTTAATGCATCGTTATAAGTGTCGAATACTCCAGCTATATCAATAATACGTGCAATTCCGGAAAGAAGACCTGGATCTGCAAATAATATATTTGTAAAACTGTTAAATTCCATTTTATCTCCTCTTATTATAAAGTACAAAAAAAATCGAGTATTGTCATCTCTTAAGCAATATCGGGAATAAGTCTGGAATGTTTAATTGATTATTAATTAAATAAACCATATATTGTCTTAATAGTCAAGTTAAAAGTTATCTGGAATATGTCAATAATAATTAACAATAACTAACTCACTATCATATAAAGAAAAAATGATCATTTTCTTTTATATTCCTTCATGATCTCTTTAATCAACTGCCGGACCTTCGCTGGCAGTTTTCTATATAATCCAATTATCTCCCTCTCATCCAGATTTAATCTGTACTTTTCCATCTCCGGAAGTATAATATCCTCAAAATCACAATTCAGCACTTCACATATTTTAAATAACATCTCCTGTTCTTTCTTCAGTATTGATTTTTCTATACGCGAATATGTACTCTGGCCAATATTTAATTTAATTGAGACATTCCTCTGACTGTATCCAAGCTCCTGTCTTCATTTTTTAATTCTTTCACCTATGGGAAGAAATATTATAAGACATAACGCTAATCGGGATTTGAATCAAAATTAAAAAAAGTTAAATTTTGATTCATTATGTGGATACGGCCAGAAAAAAAGCTGGATGGAAGAAATTATAGTTTGTATATGTTAAATATATCGTTGATATTTTTAATTAAATGAAGATAAAATATGAAACATAGGAAGAATAAATTTTATCAGACTGACGTTATGCGAAGTGATCGTTTAACAAACGAACTTAAAAAGAAATATAAACAGGCGGCAAAAAAATGTAGAAAGGCAGTGAAAAAATATTTCTGAGTAAAATAAACTTAAATAGATATTATAATATTAACCCTTGCTTTTTCGAGGGTCGTTTTTATGATGGTAAGTTCTTTCTTCTTGGAATTGCCCATTTTCTTTGTGGATTTTAACAGAACCAACTTTATTTTTCATGAAATCACGAGTTTGTGTTATTATATCGTCTTTAGTAAGAGAGGTCTTGACTGCTCGATCACTACCTTCTTTAGTTAATTTCCATTTTCCGTCATTTTTTGTTATATGGTAATTATCCATTATATAAACCTTCCTTTTTAATTTATTTAAAAAAATACTTTTATGTTAGTAATCATTAGTATTTATTTTATCTTCTAACTTTTCCACACGTTCAGTCAATCTATGAATTGATGAAATTATTTCATAGAGCCTGGAAAGTAAAGCACCTCCTTCAACACCAGAGCGTTCAACCTCTATGAGTCTATCAATTTTTTCTAATAATGTTTCATCTTTTATCTGCCCAAGTTTTGTTGATAACTCCTCAATTTTATCAGCTATGTCTATAAGATAAAATTCTATATCATTTGTTTCTTTCATTTTTTATACCTTGTTTAGTTATTTCAGGATTCCTGCTTAATTATCGAACTTATAATGAGTAGGGATGCACCTGCTAAAATTAGAAGTATGCCCCATTGAAAATGAATTGATCGTAATGACAGATCAGTTAATACATTAAAAATATTATTTTCAAGCTCTATATCCATGTCTGCCTTGGCCTGGCTGATTTTCATATTAACTTTTACTATAGTAAGCGCCAGGATGACGAAGCATCCAAAACCGGTTAATAGCAAGATTTTGTTTTTTTTATGTAGTAAGAAAATTAAGGATATAACAGCAAGAATTAAAATAAATATCCCGTCACCTTCGCCATTTTGAAAATAATCGATGCTGCCTATAACTGGTAGGGAAAGAATTGGTGAAAATACTCCAAAGACAAGAATGATCGAGCCGATAAGACCAATTACTTGTTTACGGTTTATTTCCATTTTAATAGACCTTTATTAATTTTAATAATAAATGCTATTTGAAGTAATCAGTATTTTTATTATGTTTTAGGATGCTTTTAATTTATTACTTTTTTTGCAAGAAGTTTTTATCTAAATCTGTCTTCTTTTCCTGAAATATATGCATCCAGGAAGTCCATAAGATGATCGAGGGCCTTAATTTGTAGTTCTTTCGGTATTTGATCAAAAGCAATAAAAAATTGCTTTTGTTCGGTTGTAAATTCCGGAAGGATTAAATCATCAGGAGCGAAGAATTGCCATACTTCAATATCAAGGACTTCGCATATTTTTGAAATATTACTAACTTTTATATCTTTTTTCGTTATCCAGCTACTAACGGTTCCTTCAGGAGCATTGATTTTATTTGCGAGCCATTTTTGGTTAAGTTTTTTTTATCTAACCATTTTTTCAATAATGCACCACAGTCAATTTTCTCCATTTCCCCACCTATTAGAATTCTAATAACAGTTATTAGTCTTATTAATAATAATTGCGATATGATTAGGTTTGAAATACAAATTGTAGTATTTATATAATAATATGCTTTATTTCTTTATCCAATACTTAAATCTAAATGTCCTTCCTAACATTATCTTGCACCTTTTATAGTAAATTATTGACAGAATCAGTTATATTTCCTTTTTTTCATAGATCTTTCCTTTCTAATATTTACCTCTACTAAAGCTAAATCAGATAAATTTTTAAACATACAATAATTTTAAAAAAGACACTTGCAATTTTTTGATCATAATTTCATTTTACACTAATGAGATATATAATTATGTCGCTTGCCTTTTACTTCCAGTAATTGGGATGTGTGATGGGTGTTATATTATCCAATAAAGAAATTGTTGAAAAGGCCGGGATTACCGCGGTAGATGAATCATTGCGTAGTGCGATAGACGAAGCCCTTTCCTCTGCGCCGAAAATAAGAAAAGCCGCGATCATCAACCTTATAAACCATATCCATTTTACCGATGGCACTATACGTGTTCATATCCGCAATAAAGCTACTGGTGACGAAATTATAGTGCCTGCATCTCCTGAACCGTGCGTTGAAGATAATTTCACAGCGCGATGGATGAAACACGACGGTTTTAATCCACTTGATTACCTTTTACTTAATATTATTATAAACAACGGCAAATCGATAGTGCTGGCCCCGGTTAAAACCGTCAGTATAACTGATGACCTTTTTGTCGCAACTCTGCCGGTAAAAGGCCATCGCTGGAATAGAAGGCAGAGCAGGAGATATCCTGCCAATAATGATATAACTGTTGTAATAATACAGGGCAACAATAAGCTGAAGGGTGTTTTAAAGGACTTTAGTTCTTCGGATTTTTGTATAAAACTGGATACCGGATCATCGCTTTCATTAAATAAATTCAACACAAGCAAGCCGATTCTTGTCCAGTTATCAAAAGAGAAGATAATTTACTCAGGATATTGCAGCTATATAAAGACCACTATCCGGAAAGATGACTGTCTTGTTGTTATGAAGCTGGTAGACACCGTAAAGCCCACAATAAAAAGAGAAAACCGCAATCCCCGTCTCAAGCTTGTGCCTGCACCGAAGATAGTATTTAATCATCCCTTTTCTGATAACACAATAGAGCTTGAGGCAGCAGACATTTCATCTGCCGGATTTGCAGTAAAGTTAAGTATTGATGAATCCCCGCTTATGCAGGCATTGTTTATTCAGGAGCTAACCATCATCATCAACGAGGGTATTAATTTAAAATGCACTGCAAGTATTGTATATCAGCTACAGCTGGATGGTAAATATATCAAGTATGGATTTTCTATCCTTGATATGGATATGAATGTGTTTAACCAGCTTTTTGCCATAGCCTGCAATGCAGAAAATCCATGCGTGAAATTATCACCTAAGATAGATCTTGATTCTCTATGGGAATTTTTCTTTAAATCTAAATTTATATATCCAAAGAAATATAAACTAATCGAATCAAAAAGCAATGAAATCAAAGATGTATATAATAAGCTATATCACAAAGGCCGGGAAATATTCACATACATAACATATCAGGAAAACGGAAAGATTTACGGGCATTGCTCAATAATCCGAGCGTATCAGAGATCATGGCTCGTTCAGCATCTTGCTGCCATATCCTCGGAAAATTCAAACAAGGTAGGAATCCACGTTCTATATCAGGTTTTAAATTATCTTGATACCATTTTTAAACTTCCGTCATTTATTATTGATTATTTAATGTTTTACTATCGTCCAGACAACAGATTTTCTAAGTATTTTTTTGGCGGACTATACAAAGAAGCAAATAACCCGGGAATAATTTCACAGGATAAATTTGCTTATCTGTCATATCCATTGTATTTCAATGAAAACCCCATGCCGAATGGATTTAAAATCGAGGAAACAAACAACCAAGATTATGAAACTCTAAATAACTTTTATCAAAAACAATCCAGGGGAGGGCTTTTAGTAAAAAGCCTGAGTATTGGTATGAACCTTTATGAAGAGCCTCTAGAAGAAATTTATAATAATATAGGATTAACCAGGACATGCAGAATTTATTCATTAAAAAAATATGATAGATTAAAGGCAGTATTAATTATCGATCAGGCTGATACCGGGATTAATATGTCTGAATTATTAAATTGTATAAAAGTCATTATTATTGATTTGGATCTTCCATATGAAATTCTGACTAGTGCGATCAATGAGCTTGGGAAAATATTTTATTATGATAAAGTGTCAGTGATGATTTATCCCGTTGAATATCTGAACCTGAATAATATAGTTACGGAGCGGTATTATAATCTATGGATCATTGATACAAAGTACGGCCATGAACAAATTAATATTTTAAAAAAGATGATTGATCAAAGTATGTCGTTATTATTTATTTAGTAATATATATTCTTTACATCTGAACAAACATAAACTCAACTAAACAATGAATAAAATTGATATTTTAAAATTTAGTTTCAAGGAAGAATATTTTATATTGAATTTTTAATCTACTACGAGCACGGGAGGATATTAAAAAAATAAATTATGCTAGACGCAATTATCATTTCCGATACTTCAAACGACACCTTCTCCTTAACGAGCAAACTTCGACTGCTCATCAATAATCAACCTGCTTCGATACAGACAATCAGAGAACTCGTCATGAGGGACTGCACAACTGGAAAAGAATGGGCTGATTGGCATACAGCACCGAAATTGAACGGAATTTCTCTACTGGACTACCTTCAACGAAACGGCTTTACTGCGGAGTTAATCTCCACTTATGAATCCGAACGCGATCGGTTCAAGATCCTTTTGAAGCAAAATCCTAAGGTAGTGGCCATTTCAACTACTTTCATCATAAGCAAAAAGGCTCTTACTCATCTGGTTTCGGACATCCGTTCTCTAGCACCCAATGTTTTCATCATTGCAGGTGGACCATTCGTTTTCTCTTCGTATTTGCTTTATAACCGTGCGAAAGAACCCGACTACGACGTTAAAAGCCCAGAAGAGGATTATCTTTTCCTGAGTGCGAAAGATCAACCAGAAATCGACTTGTATGTGATTGCACGCCGGGGAGAATCCATTCTTGCCGAGGCGATTCGAAGGCTGGACAGTGGTCTTCCCGTTTTAGATCTTCCAAATACAGCACACTGGAATGGCACCTCTTACGTTTTCACACAACAATTGGAGGATGTTTATAGCAAAGAAGACTTACGTATCCATTGGAAAGATCTTCCACAGAGCCTGTTTAAAACTGGTGTGGCCAACATCCAAGCGAGCATAGGATGCCCTTTTCATTGCCAATTCTGCAATTTTGTAAAGGACAGACACCACACATTTGTGAAGCCTTTAGAAGTGCTCATTAACGAATTACTCGAAGTCCAGGAACGAGGCATTCGCTATGTACGATTCGTAGACGATAACTTTCGCCTCGGTCGCAGCGACTTAAATGAGGTGTGCCGGCACTTCATTGATAGCGGGATACGTCTGAAGTGGATGAGCTTCTTCCACGCTAGTATGCTGGAAAGCGTGGAAATGGATCTCCTCCTACAAGCCGGATGCATTGAAGTGCAGATAGGTATCGAGTCGGCTGACCCAGTGGTTCTGGAAAACATGCAGAAGAAAACTGATATTGGCATGTATTCCCGGGTAATTGAAAAATTTCTTTCCGCAGGCATCAGTTGTTCATGCTCTTTCTTGGTAGGATTTCCGGGAGAGACTATAGAGTCGGTGCAACGTACAATCGACTTTATCGAAAGCATCCCCCGAGAACACCACAAAGGTATTTTCTATTGGTCCATTTATCCTTTTATTCTTAGCCCACTAAGTCCGATCTACGAACCGAAAAATAGAGCACGCTACGGATTGAGCGGCTATATGCAGAAATGGAATCATCAGACCATGGATTCCAGAACAGCTCATGAGGTTGTATTCAGAGCATTCCAGAAAATCGAAAAATCAGGTCCTATCTATAGCAATGATGATCTTGATACGCTTGCGCAACTTCAGCCCGATTTCAGGATGAAATTCATGAGAATTCGTCACGCCCTTTCAAAGAAGGCTTATGAAGCAGAATTAGTAACATCCGACATTGCAGAGGCATTTGCCGGCATATTCGACGGTTGCACCTAATGCGGATGGGTCATTACTAAAAAAAGCTCATTTAATTGATGCCAAGTTTCTTCATTCCCCAAGGGGCCTTAGACTATGAAAGAGAAAGGATAAGATTGATTCCATAGTTGAAATCCAAAATCATTACCAGAAAAGCACTCACCTTTTCAGCAAATAGCATAGAGGAGTTGAGTTTTAATATTTAAAATTTTTATTTGAAAAATTAAACTTTTATTTTTATAATAATAAGTAATTAGTCAATTCAGTTATATTAAATAAATTAATTTGGATTCTATTTGTTAGTATTATCTTCGAAGTCTGTTCTTGAAATCACCGCCATTTTTTTAGAGGGAGGTAGGAAGTATTAAATATGAATAGCCCTCATTTATATAGTATTCGAATGATAAATTCCTACATTAATTATCTTAAAGAGTATTATCCTGATATTGATATTAATTCATTACTTGAGTATGCGGGAATTACTTCATATGAATTGGAGGATCAGGGATATTTTTATACACAAAGGCAGTCGGATCTTTTTCATGAGATTATTGTTAAAAAGACAGGCAATATAAATATATCGCGGGAAGTAGGCCGATTTGCAACAAAATCAGGTTCCGATAGTCTTTTTTATCAATATCTTATAGGTTTTATTACTGTTGAGACAGTGTACTCGTCTATGGGGCGTATAGCATCGAAAGTAACGCGCGGCGGCACGATAAAGACTCGCAAACTTGGGCATAATAAAGTGGAAATAATAGCACATCCTGCTAAAGACGTTATGGAAAAGCCTTATCAATGCGAGGTACGGCTCGGTATGTTTGAAGCATTACCGACGATGTTCACTAATAAATTTTCTGATGTTAAGCACCCTTTATGTATACACAAAGGAGATGAGTATTGTAAATATATTGTATCATGGGATGAACCTGCCTCATTTAAATTAAAGCTGATACGCAATTATTTATCTTTATTCACAATACTGTTATCTTTAGTGTCGTTTATATTCTTTTCGATTATTTATTCTATTATAATTATTTTACTATGTTCAGTCGCTGTTCTTGTCCTGTCAAATCACTATGAAAGGAAAAGACATAAAGAACTTATCCATGCCTCTGAATCTCAGGGAAATGCTGCTGAACAATTAATAGAAGAAATCAATAACCGCTACAATAATGCTTTGTTAGTTCAGGAAATCGGCCAAGCTATATCATCAATATTAGACCTGGATAATTTGCTTACATGCGTAATGCAGATACTGGAAAAAAGAACAGATTTTGATAGAGGAGTAATATTCCTCGCAAATGATAACGCGACCAGGCTCATTTACAAGACCGGTTTCGGATATGACCAGTTAAATGAACAGATATTAAAGGATACGGAATTCCATTTAGATAGACCTGGATCAAAAGGGATATTCATAAAGACGTTTAAAGAACAGAAACCTTTTCTCATTAATGATCTAAATGAGATAATAATGGACATGTCACAACGCAGCAGAGAATTCGCCGATTCAATTGGTACAAAAAGTTTTATTACAGTGCCTATTGTATTTAAGGAAAAATCACTGGGAATTCTAACTATAGACAATATCGGGAGCAAAAGAGTCCTAACGATGAGCGATATGAACCTCCTCTCCGGCATAGCCCAACAGATAGGGATCAGCATAAATAATGCAAGATCATTTATACAATTACAGACAAGCGAAGAAAAATACCGGGAGCTTGTTGAAAACGCAAACAGTATAATTATACGAATTGATACGGAAGG
>CAZVYR010000039.1:0-17104 GCA_964631555.1 uncultured Leptospirales bacterium | reverse complement strand
TTATATTTAAATATAATGATATAAAGGATAAGTTTATGTCAATTACTCCAGATCAAACCCTCGATTGCAGCGGCATGGCGTGCCCGATGCCGATCCTGAAAACCAAGAAGGTTGTGGACAGCCTGCAAGTAGGACAGATTCTTAAGATGATTGCCACTGACCCAGGCTCAACCAGCGATATGGATGCCTGGACTAAAAAGACCGGGCATGAACTTGTCGGCACCGAACAGGAAGGTGACAAGTTCATTTTTTATGTCAAGCGAACAAAATAACAAATTGGATTTTTTTGCCAATTACATCAAAAGTACCAAGATAGTGAATGGAGTTGTCTTCGTAAAAGTATTCAGTGAAGCGACCAATGTATTAAATTATTAGCAGAATTTTTTAACAAGGAGTTCGATATGAACGAACATATCAGCAACCGTCTGGCGATCATTGCGGTTCACGGCACCCTTGATATGGCGTATCCCCCCCTTATATTAGCCACAGCTGCTTTAGCCTTGGATATGGAATCAGCTATTTTCTTCACCTTCTATGGACTGGAAATTATTAAAAAAGGAAATGCGGACAAACTTAAGGTCGCGCCAATTGCGAATCCTGCAATGCCGATGCCGGTTCCTAATATCCTTGGGATGTTGCCGGGGATGACCGGGATGGCGACTAGTATGATGAATAAATGGATGAAAAAAGTAAATGTAGCGAAGTTAAGTGAGCTGCTTGAAATGGCTGTGGAAGGTGGGGTACGAATAATTGCCTGTCAGATGAGTATGGACGTGATGGGAGTCAAACGTGAAGAATTAATTGACGGGATTGAAGTTGGCGGAGCTGCAACTTTTTTAAGCTATGCAAGTGAGAATGCAATAACGTTGTCGTTCTAAATTATTTAATCTCCAATGGGTTAATTCCCCACAGCTCTGCTGCGGAGAGGATTCATTAAATATTTTAAATAAACAAAAGGAAAGAAATATGGCTGACGATAAAGTTCTGATTATCATGACCAGCGGACCTGATACGCCGCGCCGGTGTGCTACTCAGTTTTTCTTTGCCAGCCTTGGAGCTGCAATGGAATATGAAGTTACAATGTTTTTCACTATAGACGGTACACTTTTGCTTAAAAAGGGAATAGCTGAAACGATATTTCCGAAAGCCGGAGGAAAGCCGGTCAGCGACTTTATGCGGGATGCATTGGATGCTGGTGTTGTTTTTATTGCCTGTACGGCTTCTATGGAACTAAATGATCTGCAACCTTCTGATCTGATAGGAGAGAATAAAATGGTCGGCGGTGCAACCATGTGGCAATTGGCTGAAGACTGCAAGACTGTTCTGACTTTCTGATTTATTTATTTCAAATAGTATCACTGAGGCATACTCTTTAGGTACCATGATTCGCGGAATTGAAAAGATACTGGAGGGAAGAGATCCCCGGGAAGCATGGGCTTTCGCTCAGCGCGCTTGCGGAGTATGCACTACGGTACATTCCTTCGCTTCTATCCGTTCAGTGGAAGATGCTCTCGGAATAAAAATCCCCAAAGCTGCCAATCTGATACGAAATCTGATGATCGCTCAACAGTATGTTCACGACCATGTGATGCATTTTTATCATTTGCATGCTGGATGTTGTTTCATGTCTCAAAGCTTCTCCGGAACAGGCGCAGCGCAAGTAGAAGATATGCTTATTCTTGTGGGAAATTTTATCCAGGATTTTAATTATGAAATGATGTCTAAGTGTATTCGTGTGCCGGATGAAAAATTCCGTGATAAAGTATATGATACGATGTATGAAAACCTGACAACAATTCTGAGAGAGACAGGCGCAATACCGGCGAATATGGATATCGCGGAAGAGCTGGCCGGGCGATATTCTCCTCTTGTTGGTGAATTGATTCAAAAGCAAAAGCCGGATAAAGAATTGACTGAAAAAGCTGATTCGCTTCTTGCTGAAATGAATACCCCTGAATGGCTTATGGCCAATGACAGACGTATTGATTTAAGCGAGGTAAAAATTGCAGAAGGCATATATGTTTTTCAGAAAATACTTAAGACCCCGGGAGGGCTGATTCGCGTAACTGCTGTAAACAGGGAAGGAAGATTAAATAATGTCCATATCTCGGGCGATTTCTTTTTTTCCCCGGCCAATATTTTGTTTAACCTTGAAAAAGCGCTTGAAAATGTGCCTGCAGAAACATCGGCAATTAGTGAGGTTGTTACGAAATTTTATAATCAATTTAGTGTAGAATCACCCGGTCTCGTACCTAATGATTTCGGGCAGGTTTTTACAGGGTGAAGTATGTATTCATTAATATAAAAAAATCTGCGGGTATAAATCAAAATTCTTTATATCCTTTGTTTAATTCCTTTTTAAAATAATAATACAATTTTATATTGGCCGGGATGAGCAAATAATTACTCAAAATCGGCTATATGAATTGAAATTCTAATTCAGATTTTGCGTTAGCTGAAAAGACATTTGACAAATATATCATTCAGGATATTTTTAACCTGTTCTCCATGCTCAGTAATTTAATTGACCTGGAAAAGGATTGATTCGATTCAGTCATGCTCGGATCATCAATATAAAGCTGTTTTTAAAGGGCTGACTATAGCATTCTGTTCCTCATGCCTACCTTCCCGGAATAGTGAGTCCTTGCAGCAATTTACTGCCATTGACATTATAATACCCGATTAAACAATCAGCCGGCAAATAAAGGACAGACTTTTTCAATATTCAGGAGCAATCCATAACATTAATATTATGTTTTAACAAATTGCACAGGTAATGAGATAGCGATGTTTGTAAAATTATTACAAAGGAGGTGAGACTAATGGAGTGATCTGTAATTTGATCACAACAGGTTAAAGGGAAGTATTTACTGGTAATAAAGATAGTAGGGAAGCAAAAATTAAAAAGGAGGATTCATTCTATGTACAATATTCCATATTTGGATGCATTGATCAAAGAAGAAGACCGTATGATGAGGGATATGATTCGAAGCTTTGTTGAGAAAGAGATAATGCCTGTGCGGCAGCAGATTGACGACGACAAGGAGCATAAGATCGTAAAAAAGATACTCCAGGGGCTGACAAACCTCGGAGTTCAGAAGGCTTCTTTTCCGGCTGAATACGGCGGGGGGAACTCAAGCTCAATAGTGTCAGCCACGATTATGCATGAAGAGCTGGCGCGCGGGGACAGCGGAATCGCGACTGCCGCTACTGTAGGGACATGGGCATTTCTCCCTGCTATCATAGCCGGCAATAAGGCTGTGCTGGATAAGTTTGCTCCTGAATTTTGCGGCAATGAACTTAAGATGGGCTGCTTTGCTATGACTGAGCCCGGCGGTACTCACGGAGGAGGGGGATGCGATATAGAGAATCCGACAATGCACGGCAAGAAAATCAGGACTATTGCAAAGCTTGAAGGCGACGAATGGGTAATAAACGGGCAGAAGATGTGGGCTTCGAACAGCGGGGCCGCGGACGTTTATTGCGTGCTTTGTACTACTGATCCCAATCTGGGTGATGACGGTATTGCTTTGATCTACGTTCCTTCTGATGCAAAGGGTCTTTCTTTCGGCAAGCCCGAAAATAAGGCAGGGATGCAGGGCGATAAGAACTATCCGTTGTTTTTGGATAACGTCAGGGTACCAAAGGAATTCAGGGCAGCAGGGCAGGGAGTGGACGCGGGATTGCTGCATAACAATGTGATAGCTGCGCGAATAAACACAGGCGCATTGGCGGTAGGCAACGCGCAGGCTGTGTTTGAAATTGTATTAAAATACACGGGTGAAAGAATAGTAGCGGACAAGCCGATCAGGGATCATTCGATTTGCGCGGGTATACTGGCGGAAATGGCTATTGGTATTGAAACTGCAAGGAATATGATCACGTCAACGGCTTATATGTACGATCATCCTGATATATACGGGCCGCCGACTTCGGATTTTATTATGTCAAGGGCCAGTATTGCAAAATTGCATGCGGCTGATGTGGCAGTAATGGTCACGAACAAGGCAATGGAACTTATGGGCTCCTATGGTTATGTTCGGGAATATGACGTGGAAAAGTACTGGAGAGACTGCAAGATCATCCAGCTCTGGGAAGGCGGGGCACAGCTCGGCCGTTTTGATATTTGCAGGGGCTATTATGACTGCAAGCTGTAGATATTAAGAAATATATTTTCGATTAGTTTACTGGCAGGGCGCTGTTTTTTATCATGGTTTATTTTCTTTACAGGCGTCCTGCTTTTTTTATCTGAGGGATTTGTGTTTTATGTGTATGGGTTTATATACGGTATTGAAACGGAGGGGATCCGCTCAGGGAGCGAGGGAATAAAGTTCAAGGTTGAAGGTTCCAGGGGAGAAAAGAGTTTCAGGTTCCAAGTTCAAGGTTCCAAGGGAGTTAAAAAGTGTACAGGGCTGAAGTGTACAACGCAGGTATGAAGTGATTTTCTTTTCCTGAAACTTTCAACCTGGAGCTTTGAACTGTACTTATATAGGGAAGATAGACTTTGAAGCGTATTTGAAGCGGTTATGGTATGGAGCTGAAACGGAGGGGAAACGGTTTTGGAACGGAGTGGAAGCGAATCTGAAACGGAGGGGATGGACGCAGGGATGGGTTATTTGCTCAGTCAATCAGCACCAGGCCGATATAGTACCACTGGTCTCGCGGTTGTTTATCTGTAAGTATTTTTTGTCCGATGCCGAGTCCTGCAATTGTCCCTAATATATCGATGCACATGCTGCTTACTGAAAATCTGGATTTAACGGGATTTCTGCACGGCTCATTATTAGCGCATGCCTCACATTGCGTACAATGCCTGGGGAATATTGCCAGCGCAAAAGGATTATTCAATAAAAACGCCTGCTGCTCTAGTTCGAGAAGGTCGGTTTGAACCTGTTCGGGGCAGAGCTGCTTTTTATCAGGATAAAACCTGAGGATCAGGCCAACCTTATATTCTCCCAGATAAGCTTTACACTGTTCCGGGGAAAGAGTTTCAGTTGGCGGACATTTTTTTGTTATGCCGTAATTCGGACATCCGTTCATACATTTAAGCCGTACTTTCGGTGTTATTAGTAATTTTTTTATCCTGAAGAAATGATAGTCATGGATTCTTTTTGAGGCTGCCCATGTATCTAAAAGCATGCTTAATTTCGACTGGGTTGTTTTTACGACACCCGCAGTTTTAGTAAGGGCACTCGCCGGATGCAGCAGTTTTCGCAGCATAAGGAAATCTCTGGTTATTAAATTATTATGAAGAATATCACACAGATGTTTCGGAAAGTCAATGGAATTTCGCGGATTTTATGCTTGAAAAAATATACTATTAAGGTTTTAAAAGATCGGAAAAAACAGGATTTATTTTATATGAGCAGGCGGGGTCAGGGCGCGGCACGTTTAGCCGGATACAATTATCTTACTTAAGAGGTATATATGAAGAAGGAGCAGTCTCTATTAACGGCAGATGAAAAAAGAGAAAAAAGATTTCAGAAATGGCTTAATCCGGAGAATATTACGTTTAACAACCCGGAAGCAGGGGAGATGTACAAAAAAAGGGTTCAGCGCTTCATCGATGCGATCACTCTCAAAGAGCCGGACCGGGTTCCGGTAAGCGCAAGTGCAGGGCATGTGCCGGCCCGTTATTCCGGTTATACTATAAAAGAAGTAATGTATGACGCTGAAAAGATGGAAAAGGCCTGGCGAAAATATATGAGGGATTTTGAGCATGACTGTCTGCCTGGAGCTGCTCTTGTGCGGTGCGGGAAGGCTATGGATATTCTGAATCCCAGAATGCATAAATGGCCCGGTCACGGTCTTGATGATGATTTGTCAGTCCAGTTCGTGGATGATGAATATATGAAAGAGGATGAATGGGATGCTTTTTTAAATGATCCTTCGGATTTTAATATGAGAATCTATCTGCCGCGTATTTATGGGGCAGCGGAATCATTACGCAATCTGCCTCCTTTAAAAAACTTCGGAGGATTGGGGGGAAGTCTTGATTTATTTGCTGATCCGGAGATCAGGGATGCACTTGAAGCAATGAGAAAGGCCAGTAAACTGCAGACTGAGTGGTATATGACCGCCGGCAAGCTGAAAGAGGAGGGTGTTGCTTCGGGTATTCCTATGTTCAGCGGCGGTTTTGTTCCGGGAGGATGCCCTATGGATAATATCGGCGCCGGTTTAAGAGGCACCAAAGGGCTGATCAGGGATATGTTCAAACAGCCTGATAAGCTGATAGCCTATATGGAAAAGACAGTACCGGAGTCGATCGAAAACGCTGTAAGAGCGGCGGATATGACGGGGAATCCGGTCATTTTTTTGCCGCTGCACAGAGGCGCGGACGGCTGGATGTCGGAGAAGCAGTTTCTTACTTTTTACTGGCCATATCTTAAAGCTGTTGTATTAGGCCAGGTTGAAGAGGGGCTGGTACCTGTTTTATTTGCAGAAGGCGGTTATGAGACACGCTTGGATATTATTAAGGAGCTGCCAGCGGGAAAGGTGATATGGCATTTTGACCAGACAGATATTGCCAAAGCTAAAAAAGCCCTGGGCGGACGCGCCTGTATTATGGGCAATCTGCCGGCTTCTATGCTGGCAACCGCGACTTCGGAAGAAGTAAAAGCCAATTGTAAAAAGCTGATTGAGATTGCAGGCCGGGACGGCGGTTATATTTTAGCGCCGGGTGCTACAACAGACCAGGCTAAGGTTGAGAATCTCCAGGTTATGCTGGAGGCGTCAAAAGAGTACGGGGTGTACAGACAATAGAAAAGATGATTTACAATACCCGGGTAAGGGGCTTTTTTATGTCTCCCTAAGAAGGACGGATCGCTGTGCTGGTTGAAAATATTTTTTCATTATTATCTCTCTGTTATATTTGTAGCGAATTTTTTTAAAAACTGAGTGGCGCTTATCCATCGTATGGTTATTCGGCAGGTGAATCGAAAATCTGTATTGATGGATTATTGTCGGCAAATATTTGTACAGACCACACTGAATCAAAAAGCACTACTCTGCGGTTTTTATCGTCTCTGCCTAAAACAGCCTTGTATGGCAGAGCAGCTTTGAGCGCTTCATTGTCCATGTCAGTTTTTATCCAGCGTAATGCATTTTGGGATATTGTCTCAAGCCTTGTTTCCGCATTGTATTCTTCTTCCATTCTATACTGCAGTATCTCGAACTGTAAATTCCCGACAGCCCCAAGAAGAGGCAGGGCTTCTGAATTTCCATCGATGCGGAACGTCTGAACGATGTTCTCCGCAAGCAGATGGTCAATACCTTTACGGAATGACTTGTATGCTGATGTGGAGACATTCCTCAGATAAGCAAAACATTCAGGAGCAAATCGCGGAATTTCGCTGTATACGATCTCCGGATCTGAAGTTATAGTATCACCGATCCTGAATGTCGTATTTGTGACGAACCCGAGTATATCGCCTGCGTATGCCTCATCCACTGTCTCCCTTTCCCTGCCGAATACACTGTGTGAGCTAGATATCCTTATTTCTTTTTCATGCGGCATATGATACACTTTTATATCGCGCTCGAATTTGCCTGAACATATTCT
This sequence comes from uncultured Leptospirales bacterium, assembly GCA_964631555.1. Taxonomy (GTDB): domain Bacteria; phylum Spirochaetota; class UBA4802; order UBA4802; family JAFGDQ01; genus CAZVYR01. The sequence continues at coordinate 9,543 of CAZVYR010000039.1, read as the reverse complement.
CGCGAAAACCATACGGTCTCTGTGTGCGGGATTCATGTTTGTCTGAACCTTGAATACGAAACCGGAGAACGCGGGTCCCTCCAGCGGGATGACTCCCTTTTTGCTATTGCGGGGCACCGGACTGCTTGAGTATTCCAGGAATCCGTTGAGAAGAAGTTCAATGCCGAAGTTGTTAGCGGCACTTCCGAAGAATACAGGTGTTGTGTTTCCGGCAGAAACCTCTGTCTTGTCGAGCCCGGCGTGAGCCATGTCGAGCAAATCGATTTCTTCAATAATCTCAGCGTACGCCTGCTTGCTTATGATATTCTTAACTAAAGGGTCAGTGATGCCATGAGTAGAAACCGGCGCTCTGTATTTGCCGCCGGGAGTTTTTTCATACAGGTAAACCTGATTTGAAAGTCTGTCGAATATTCCTTTGAAAAACTGGCCGTTCTCGAGCGGCCAGTTCATCGGATATGCGTGAATGCCAAGCACCTTCTCGAGCTGATCGATGAGTTCAAGTGGTGAAAGTGCCGGCCTGTCGAGTTTGTTCATGAAAGTGAAAATAGGAATTTCGCGTTTTCTGCAGATTTCAAAAAGCTTTCTCGTCTGGCTCTCAATACCCTTGCCTGCGTCTATGACCATTATAACGCTGTCTACCGCAGTAAGCACGCGGTAAGTATCCTCTGAAAAATCCTTATGGCCGGGCGTGTCGAGAAGATTCAGCTTGTAGTTATTATATTCGAATTGAAGAAGTGTAGAGGATATTGATATACCTCTTCTCTTTTCAAGCTCCATCCAGTCAGATGAAGTTTCCCTCTGCTTCTTTTTTGCCGTAACAGAGCCCGCGAGTTCTAAAGCTCCTCCGTAGAGCAGAAATTTTTCGGTAAGTGTTGTTTTACCCGCGTCCGGATGTGATATTATAGCGAAAGTACGCCTGCGTGATATTTCATTCTTCATATATTTTATTATTTTGATGGTTTCTTCGTGTAAGTCAGTATTGTTTATACAGACGTAAACGGGGATTCTCTTTTCAAGAGAGATTCTCGCAATAAATTGAATTGTGGATTATTTGTAAAGGAAAAAATATTTTATAGTTTATATACTTTGTAACAACTTATAAAGCGGGCGGTAAAAACTCATATCTCCGCCTGTGACGGAGATATGTCAGTCAGTTTTTGAGTAAATACTATAGAACACAGGTTTTAGGACGTACTCCTGATTCTAAAACAATTTTTAATTTGCTATTCAATAGCATATAGACTCCCGTTATGAGAACCGATGAATACTAGCCCGTTCGCGATAGCAGGTGAGGAAGTGATCTTGCCTTTAGTGCAGATATCCCAGAGCTTTCTGCCGGAATTCCTGTCCAGAGCGTATAACCTTCCATCATTGCTTCCAACATAGATGATATTTCCGTTAGCGGCAGGCGATGACTCCACTAATGCTGCTGTGGAAAACCTCCAGAGTATCTCCTGTTTCCTTATATCAAAAGCGATCAAGTTGTTCCCGGCGCCTATGTAAAGCCGATTGTCGGTTATCAAAGGTGTGGAGAATATATACTGATCCAGGTACTTAGACCAGATAAAACCTGAAACCGGCGGCGGTATCGGGATATCACCATATATATACAATTTCATCCATGTACTGCTGATCTTTTGTTCCATGAACCAGTTTCTTGCTTTAGCGTTGACTGCATATAGAAATCCTTTTGCTGTGGCTGTATAGACTTTTCCATCATGTATCAATGGGGATGAATAAACGGGAGAGAACGTCTTATACTGAAGCAAAAGCCTGCCGTCCTTCGCATTCATGGCATAGAGAAAGCCGTCTGATGAACCGGTGAATACAATTCCTTCCATCACTGACGGTGATGAATAAATTATATTTCCTGTTTTAAATCGCCAGAGTTCTTTGCCTGTTTTCAGGTTCAGGGCAAAGATATAATAGTCGTCACTGCCGAAGAAGATCATATCTCCGGCAATCGCAGGCGAAGATGTGATTCCGCCGACTTTTACTTTGAAATCCCATATTTTTTCCCCGGTAAGAGCGTTAAGCGCATACATTCTGCCGTCATTAGAACCTGCAAAGACTATTCCCTTTGCGACTGCCGGTGATGAGTCTATCCAGGAGCCTGCTGTAAATTTCCATATTCTTCTGCCGGATTTTGCATCAAGTGCGTACAGGTTGAAATCCCGGGAACCGAAATAGACAATATCGCCTGCAATTGCGGGAGACGAATGAACCGGGCCTCCGGTGGGGAAAATCCATTTGATTGATCCCCTGGCAGGCGGCCCTGGCGGATCAACAGTTCCGGAATGGGAAATATCATGGCGGAACATAGTCCATTGGCCTTTTGCTGAATCGGAATGAAGGTTCTCCTGAGGAACAACGAAAATATTGGTGCCTGTATAAAGGAAAAATAAAGAAAATATAATCAGAAGAAAAATTACTATTAATATTTTAATAAGTTTTTTCCGCTTAAAACAAAGTTGTCTCTGTTCACAGACTTGATCGCTTTTCCTTTGAAATAATAGCAAAGGTTTTTCCCCGAAAGTTTTGGGAATCATGAAATATATTTCTCCGTTGTTCAAATATTGTTAGTCGCTTTATACGTGTTTACTTATTTTCTCAGACCGTGTCGTCAGGGAATTCCCGGCTGATTCTTTCCTCAAGATCCTTAACACCTTTGATAAATCCTTCACGTCCGAGGGTTAACCAATGAGGCTCCCATTCCATATCATTAAGATTGCCGATCATCATTGGCATAATTTCCGACGGAATAGTTATTATTATAAGTCCGTCAGGCAATACATTTCTGGCTTTCATGCTGAAGCCGAGGCCGCTGATCGTGTAGTTAAGTTCGCCGCTCAGATACGATTGGGCATATATCCAGGCACACGCAAGGCATGTCGATCCCCTGGATGTCCACATCTTCCCGCTGGAATAGCTGCCCGCTCTAAGCAATATTTCTGCCTGGGATGTGTTAGCAGTAATAATAAGAAAATCAGGGTCGGTGGTAAGCTGATCGACTGAAGAATGTATGATATACTTGACTGTATCCTTAGGCATTACCGGGATATAGTCATAAACCCTTCTATTGGCGCTTTTAGTTTTAAACATTGAAAATTCAGATCCAAAATGCCCGCTGTACATTACAGGCGGAAAAACCTCCATCCCCGCGATTGCTGCTCCGCATTGTATGTTTTCTTTGGTAACGTAGAACGGCCGGCTTGTCTGAGCTTCTTTAAACAATTCGCAAAGGGCAAGACTCTTCTCGAGCTCTTTAATCCCGTCCGGTTTTTTAAGCGAGTAGGTAACACCAACCGGCTTCCTTTCAAAATTGAACCTGTTAAATATAGAATAGTCCAGCATTTTTGAATGCATACCAACCTCCTTGAATTTTATAACGTAATCCAGGGTGTACGGTAATAGAAGATATCATAATCTCAGCCGCTAAATACGGAAAGTCAATAGAATTTCCGAAAAGCATGGAAATTCCTGCAGTAAATGACAACTGCTGCCAGGTAAAAAGTATTTCCTTCCGGAAAACGCTTTTTAATTGCTTTTTTGATAAATAATTTTATCTTATGACAGGAATAAGAATTATCAATGTCTTTGAACCATCACATTAACACCGATCTCCTTTTACATTGAAATTTCAAGAATCAAAATAAGGTTTTCAAAATAAGGAGAAGGAATGAAAAAAATATTACAGGGGAATGAAGCAATCGCCAGGGGGGCATGGGAGGCAGGAGTTGTCCTCGGAAGCGCTTACCCGGGTACTCCAAGCAGCGAAATAATGTCATCGCTTGCTAAATTCGGTGAAGGATATACCGAGTGGGCGCCCAACGAAAAAGTAGCCGTTGAAGTGGCGCACGGTGCGTCCCTGGCAGGAGGCAGAGCATTAGCATGCATGAAGCACGTCGGACTGAATGTGGCTGCCGACCCTCTTATGACAATTTCCTATACAGGGGTCAAAGCCGGATTCGTTATTGCCGTGGCTGATGATCCGGGCCAGCACAGTTCGCAGAACGAACAGGACAGCAGAAACTGGACCCGCTTCGGAAAGATACCAATGCTTGAGCCCGGCGATTCTGAAGAATGCAGGGATTTTACCAGGATCGCGTTCGATATAAGCGAGAGGTTCGATACACCTGTCCTGCTCAGAAGCGAGACAAGAGTATCTCATTGCGACTCTGTTGTTGAATTAGGTGAAAGAAAGGAATCAGCTATTATAAAAGGCCTTGATCAGAAGGATACACCCAAGTATGTCATGGTGCCGATGTACGCAAGGCCGAGGCGTATCTTGATCGAAGAAAGGACCGCAAAACTCGCGGATTATGCTGAAACGGAGTTCCCGTATAATACAATAGAGATCAATGATCCTGAGATCGGGTTTATTGCATCGGGTGTTTCCTACTTATATACTAAGGAGATATTCCCGCAATATTCCTTTCTGAAACTGGGAATGGTGTGGCCTCTGCCTAAAAAAACCATAGCGGTCTTTTTTAAAAAAGTCAAAAAAGTAATAATAGTTGAGGAACTGGATCCATTTTTTGAAACAGAGATCAGGGCAATGGGCTACAGGGTATGGCATGGAAAGGATATCATTCCGGCTACAGGAGAGCTCTCTCCCGGCGCAGTGGAGAAAGCGCTTATCGGGGCTGTTAAAGGGAAAAAGTATAAAGCACCAAAAGCCAGGATAGAAACAGACGTTCTTCCAGGAAGACCGCCGAACCTGTGCGCTGGATGTTCTCACAGGCCTCTGTTTTATGCTCTGAAAAAGCTGGGTCTTTTTGTGTTCGGAGATATAGGCTGCTATGCTCTCGCTGTTTCGCCTCCCTTGTCGGCGATGCACGCTTCTACCTGCATGGGCGCCGGAATCGGCGGTGCATACGGGGCAGGCAAAGTACTCGGCAGTGACGGCCTGGGGAAGATATGCGCCGTACTGGGCGATTCTACTTTTCTCCATTCCGGCATTACGGCTCTTACTGATACAGTATATAACAAAGGTTACTCCACAACAATCATACTCGATAATAATATTACTGCTATGACAGGCCAGCAGGAGCATCCTGGAACCGGGTATACCATAGACGGTTCACCCGCGCCCGCGGTTGACCTGGAGCAGCTCGCTAGGTCAGTCGGTGTAAAGCATGTTAAAAAGATAGATCCATATAAAATAACGGAAACAATTGAAACGATCAGGGAAGAATCCGTCAGGAATGATCCGTCTGTGCTGATCACCGTCAATAGTCCGTGTATGCTGCTGCGCAGAGCCAATCCGAAGGCGAAATTCAAGCACACTTTTTATACAGTAGACGAAGGCAAGTGCAGAGGATGCAGATCCTGCCTTGAGATCAATTGCCCGGCAATAAGCTGGAAGCAGGGAGAGAGCCTTACTGAGGACGGCCATAAAAGAAAAGGTATGTCTTCCATCAACAGGGATCAATGTGCCGGGTGCGAGGTATGTGTTCAGGTATGCAGGTTCGATGCAATTATACCGGGTCAGGAGTGAGGAGAGCACAATGAAGAAAAACAAAGTAACCAATATCTTTCTGTCCGGTGTGGGCGGACAGGGTACGATCCTCGCAAGCAACATACTTGGTGAAGTTTTCCTCAAAGCAGGATACGATGTGAAAAAAGCCGAGGTGCACGGTATGGCCCAGAGGGGAGGGGATGTGACCACCCATTTCAGATTCGGGGATAAGGTATACTCTCCTCTTATAAAGTACGGGGAAGTTGATTTTCTCCTTTCATTTGAATTGCTTGAAGCAATCAGGTATATTAACTGGGTGAAACCCAAAGGAAGGGTACTGATAAATAATCAGAAGATAATGCCTCCGTCTGTCAGTCTTGGCCAGGCGGATTACCCGGATGATATAGCAGAAACTTTTACCGGAATTTTCGGTGATGACTGCCGGATGATCGAGGGACAGGAGATAGCAAGAAAGCTTGGAAATATACAGGCTGCAAATGTAGTAATGATAGGGGCATTCTCGGATTATTTCCCCGACGTTGATGAAAATTTATGGGAAGGTGCGATTAAGTGTCTTTTGCCTGAGAAGCTTCATGAGTTGAATTTAAAGGCGTTCAACGCAGGAAGAAAGGAGGTATCCTGAATGGGAGACATCAATGTACATATTGGTGAGATGCTTGCGCGGAATGCCAGGTTGTATCCGGATGATACTGCACTTATCGAAAGGATCCCGGCGGAGAAAACCAGATCTGCGATAACCTGGAAAGAGTTCGATGAAAGGGCAAATCGTTTTGCCAACATACTTATATCAATGGGCATTAAAAAAGGCGACAGGGTTATGCACCTGATGAATAATTGTATTGACTGGCTTGTTGTTTATTTCGGTATCATACGTACAGGCGCATGGGTTGTGCCTCTTAACTTCAGGTTCGACTGCGAGGATATTAAACGCTGCTGCAAGGTAGCTGAACCCGATGTATTGATTTTCGGAGAGGAGTTTGCTGACAGAATAGACCCTGCTTCTGATAATCTCTGCTCCGTTAAACACTATATTTGCTTCGGCCGCAAGATACCCCAGTTCGCCGACTCATATCACGCATTGATTGACAATGCGTCATCAAAGCCTGTCGATGTCGGCATTTATTTTAATGATCCGTGCGGACTTTATTTTACATCCGGAACAACAGGCAATCCAAAGTCAATACTCCTGACGCATTTGAATATGGCCAGTGCGTGCGTTACTGAACGAATGCATCATTTGCAGACAAAAGATGACATTTTTATTCTCCTCCCTCCCCTGTATCATACTGGCGCCAAGATGCACTGGTTCGGGAGCCTTATAGTCGGAGGGGCCGCGGTTATTCTCAGGGGGATATCCCCTCAATGGATACTTGAGACGGTCAGCGAAGAAGGAGGTACCGTCGTCTTTTTGCTAGTTCCCTGGGTTCAGGACATACTTTTAAAGCTCGACAGCGGCGAACTCAATATTGAAGACTATAAACTTTCCCAGTGGCGTCTAATGCATGTCGGTGCCCAGCCTGTCCCGCCATCGCTTATCATGCACTGGAAAAAATATTTCCCGGATATGGCATACGATACAACTTATGGGCTAAGCGAAGCAACAGGCCCTAATTGCGTGCATCTCGGCATTGAGAATAGTCATAAAGTCGGGGCTATAGGGCAGCCTGGCTTTGACTGGGAGATACGTATAGTGGATGAGCAGGGCAGGGACGTACCACGGGGCCAGGCAGGTGAACTGATCGTTCACGGCAATGGAGTAATGCGTGAATATTACAGGAATCCTGAGGCAACAGCTCAAACCTTGAAAGACGGCTGGCTGTATACAGGCGACATAGTAAGGCAGGACGAGGACGGATTTATATTTATTGTGGACAGGAAAAAGGATGTAATTATTTCAGGCGGCGAGAACATCTTCCCTGTCGAGATCGAAGACTTCCTGCATACACATCCGGCTGTCAGGGACATTGCAGTGATCGGTATTCCCGACGAAAGGCTCGGCGAGGTCGTAGCCTGCATAATAGACCCTGTCCCCGGCAAATCCCTTACTGCGGAAGAGATACTGCAGTACTGCGATAAGCTGCCGAGATACAAGCGTCCCAGGGCCGTTTTCTTTGACAAAGTACCGAGAAATCCCACAGGTAAAATCGAGAAGCCCAAACTCCGGCAGAAATATACAGGAGCCGAAGCAGCGTTCAGCATAGACTGAATAGCTTATATGATCAGTCAGGGCTGCAATACTGCCTTCACCGTCATTCCACGCTCTATATCCTTAACAGCCTGGTTTATGCTTTCCAGCGGATAGAATTTTATTATACTGTCAAAAGGGAACCTGCCCTGTTTATAGAGATCAATCAACCTTGGAATAAAAATATCGGGAATAGTATCTCCACCCATTATGCCGATAACCCTGCGGCCTGAAAGGAGATTAAGGATATCAAGGCTCACTTCCGTTCCAGGTGGAGGCGCTCCGATCAGTCCGCAGATGCCGCCGGGCGCGAGCACGTCCACCGCCTGGCGGATTACCTTCGGAATACCGGTACAGTCAAGCGAATAATTTATGCCTCCCGGGGCTATTTTTAATATAGCCTGAACCGGGTCGGTCTTACCAGCATTGAACGTATGTGTAGCACCGAACTCCTCAGCAATCCTGAGCCTGTCCCTGCTGATATCAACAGCGAATATCCGGGCGCAACCGCTGATCGAAGCAGCAAGAACAGAGTTCATGCCCACAGCTCCTGTCCCGAATACTGCAATTGATGATCCGGCTTCAGCAGCGAGTGAATTGATAACAGCTCCTGCACCAGTGCGTACGCCGCATCCCAGGGGACCGAGTATTTCAACCGGAATATCATCAGGCACCTTTACTGTGTTCCGTTCGCTTGCAAGAGCATGAGATGCGAAAGACGACTGGCCGAAAAAGGACGCGTATATTGTTTCCCCGTCCTTTTGCACAGTACGCGAGCCGTCTTCCCTGGTACCGTAGAAATTCAGCTTAAAAGTCGAAGGACACAGATCCGGCTTACCCTTCCTGCACGAATCGCATACCCCGCATGACATAGCGCTCAAAATAACGTGGTCTCCGGGCTTTACTTTTCTGACACGGGCTCCGGTTCTTTCCACTATGCCCGAACCCTCGTGCCCAAGAACAATAGGCAGCGGCGACGGCAGGTACTGATCCCTGGCACTCAGATCAGTATGGCAGATGCCGCACCCGGCGATCCGCACAATAATCTCATCATCACGAGGATCCTCGAGTTCCAGGTCTTCGATCTGAAACAAGCCCGATTTTTTTCTGACAACAGCGGCTCTTATCTTCATATATGATATCCTTTTGATATTCCGAATATAGACATGCTGATTTGAATAAGAGTATCATTATCTGTTTACCAGTGCATTTGCCTGTTTCATTTCCCAGTAACCGGATGCTTGTAATGATAAGGAAGATGATACCCTGACGGATACGGGTGAAAGTGCGGAGCAGGAGCGTCCTGATCCTTCCTGCAAAGGACTCCCAGAAGCGGGATATTGATCCATCCTGCATCGAACGATGTAAAGAACGTCACGTTCCAGTGCAGCTTTTTAAAAAGCCAGAAACCGTTCTCTTTGACATATTCATTTTCATAATAGCCGTGCACCCATTGCTGCCTTGGCAGGCCGCCCACAGGCATAGCCTCCGCCAGCCAGGTATTCCATCTTCCCTTTGCGCTTGTGCCTGACGGGTCAATATTGATCACACCGCCGCTCATAAAAATACGTATATTTATCCAGGTCTCGACTATGCCTTTGTTCTCAGGGTCAAGGTCGTTATCCAGGAAAAATTTCTTCACGCCTGCTTTTCCGAGAAAAAGGCCTACGCTTTCTATCTCAAGTGATTCGGTGTTTTCGGAAAACAGATCCACCACTTCCTGCCTGTGGTGGCTGTCCATATAAAAGCCGTATTTTTTCTGTAGATCCTCTATTGCCTGGATATCTTCCAGCCGGACAACCTCTTTTTCCAGTTCTTCAAATGTCATAATATACCGCCTTATATATGGACAGCCACCACAGGCAGGAAGTGGTGG
>CAZVYR010000038.1:0-17134 GCA_964631555.1 uncultured Leptospirales bacterium | reverse complement strand
AATGATATCAGGCCGAGATACCTCGAGACAGTGGAGGAATCACTTAACGATACTGCCAACATTCTTGCGTCGTTCCTTGAGCTTGAGATTGACAGGAATAAACTCGATCTTGTAAGAATAAAAAAGATCTTCACAAGGGTCTATACAAAACGTTTCTCCGCCAAAATATACAGCATGGAAAAACATTCCGTTGACCTGCAGGTGTATGTTACAGACGAAAACGGTATTGTACTTTATGATTCAAACAACGGCAGGAATGAGGGCATGGACTTCTCCCAATGGAATGATGTTTATCTTTCACTCAGGGGCAAGTACGGCGCCAGGTCCACAAACCTTATTGAAAATGACAAGTCAACAAGCTCGCTTTATGTTTCCGCCCCGATTATGTATAACGGAAAGATCAGGGGCGTTATTACTGTTGTAAAGCCTACGGACAGTGTGACTTTGTTTATTGAATTTGCAAAGAGAAAGACTGTTCTTGCGGTTATACTGACAGGCGCGACATTGCTGATCCTGAGCCTGGCTATTTCATTCTGGGTAAACAGGCCTTTGATGAAACTAACGAATTATGTTAAATCATTGAAAGAGCATAAGAGGGCAAAGCTGCCTAACCTTGGCAGAACGGAGATCAGCAATCTCGGGAAATCTTTTGAGGAAATGTATATTGAACTTGAGGGCAAAAAATATATTGAGCATTATATTCAAAGCCTGACGCATGAACTAAAAAGTCCTTTGTCGTCGATCAGGGGGGCTGCCGAACTGCTCGTAGAGGATATGCCTGATGATCAAAGAAATAAATTTATTAATAATATTCTGCTGGAATCGAGAAGGATTGAGAACCTGATACAAAGACTGCTGCAGCTTTCTTCTCTTGAAAACAGGAATGAACTAAAGGATATAGAAGAAATAAATATCCATGATCTTTTTGATGATATTATAAAAAGCCTTTCGCCTCAGATCACCAGGAAGTCCACTGTGCTGATGAATAATGTTGGCAGGTTTGTCAAAATATCCGGCGAGAGATTTCTTATCAGACATGCGCTTATGAATTTGCTGGAGAACGCGGTTAAGTTTAGTGGCAAGAACGGCAGGATAGATGTTTCAGCAAAAAGCAGTGAAACCGGCGTGTCTATAATCATCAGCGATAACGGTGAAGGGATACCGGATTTTGCAGTAGATAAGATCTTTGATAAATTCTATTCATTGCCCGGGAAATCGGGGCAGAAGAAGAGCACAGGCCTGGGGCTTCCATTTGTAAAGGAGGCCGCTGATCTGCACAGCGGAACTGTGGAAGTAAGGAACAACGAAGATAGAGGTGTTACTGCGGTTTTGACTCTGCCTGCTGTTTCGGGTTGATTATAGCTCTGCTTTTGTGAAATGATTTCAAGTATTGTAGTTTCCAATTATCATCTGTGCGTTGAGCAATTCAAATATTATATATTTTTTAACTGCGGAACTCGGACAAAGACATGGTAAGACTCGGGCAGTCCTCGTTAAAAAATATATAATATTTGAATTGCTCCCACAATTTGCCGGTTTATTTGCGTAATTTTTTAGCCCGGAATAACGCCAGGGATAAAAAGAATAGTCCGGCTAGTATGAAGACCGAAGGCTCGGGTGAATCTACGATCTCCAGGGATTCTTTGCTGCTGAGTTTTTCCTTCTCTTTAAGCTCAAGCATTTTCCATTGCGTGGAGTTCTCAACAACAATATAAGAGGTCAGTTGATTAAGTATTCCTGTATCTTTGCTCATCATGACAACAGGCCGGAACAGATCAGGGGAGAGCGAGGGATTGTATATTTTTGCTCCGGCCAACCTGTCGGCTCTCATGCCTTTTGCGTACAGCTCGGTGTTATTGAAATATTTTATTGGCCCGGTAAGCCGGAATCCGCAGGAAGCGGGATCATAAACTTCGAGAGATAAAAATTTATTTCCGGTCTTTTGATAAATAAACTCGTTTTGCCCGGCATTCGTGTAAAAGATGCTGTCTGCTAATTTTAGAATGATCACCTGGCCAGGGATTATTTGTTTTATATTTGGATGTATCTTTCCGCTGAAATCGGAAACCATAATCTCGCTGCCGCTGCCGGTATAGTAATACCCGGTGTCGGGCGCCAGTTTTTTAAACTGAACAAGATTGTCTTCGGTTAACAGTTCACTGTCCGGATCTTTGAAGACAAATATTACCGGGCATTTTAAAAAAGATGTATCACCCGGCACAGTGTTCCTGAATTGCTTATTGTAATTCAGAAGTATAGTTTTAATGGCCCTGTCCCTGCAGAATCCTCCCCTGGGTTTAAGGGCTGTCATAATAGTGTTTTTATTAAGCATTGACAGATCGCTTACCGGGATAACACCTTTGGTGATGTTTGAGATTTCATAATTGGCGAGAGTGATTGAACAGTATTTAACTTCCGGGAATTTTTTTAATGTATCCTGGATTTTGTTTAATATTCCGGGATTAGAATGTATGGAATTTGCCGACCAGTCAACGAGAAAGTGAAGATAGGGCACACGCGTGGTTTTCGGCAATTGTGTCTTTACTTTAGCGGGCAGCAGCAGTGATAATTGATCTTTATTTTGTGACGCAATAATATTGCTTCTGTCTGTTCCTGGCCTGCTGAGTCGTAATTTTTTAGTGCCAATAGTGATCTCTGGGGAAATATTCCCCGGATACATGAATTCGATCTCGGTTATTCGGTTCTCGTTCCCGGAAAAGGGGAAGACGTGCAGGTACAATAGTCCGGGATTTTTATAATATAATAGCCCGGGGTCCTGTCTTACGGAACGGATCATCTGGTATATCCACATTGCGGTTTTCTTCTCGAATATCCTTCCGGGAACACGCTCTTTGCCTATATGGAGCCAGTATCCGGAAACAAACACCCCTTCAGGAATGTATATGTCTGTGCGGAATTCTTCCTGGAAACGGGCCAGGTTTTTCATTTGTATCTTTATATTGGTCTTTATAAAGCCGTTGTTTTCTTTTGACGAACGGGTTATATCCGTAATGATGACTTTTGCCGAAGGCACAAAATCATGGGAAACCGGCTGCAGGCGGTTGTTGCCGGTATTTCCAAGCAGCATGCTAAACGGGGAATGATCTCTTTTCGTGTATTCCATTGATTTGCCGAAGAAGGCCTTATAAATGTATTGGATCTTTGAATCCGGCAGGACGAGATTATTGAAAACAAACCATTGATAAAAGCCTGATATGAACGGCAGGTATATCCCGGAATTTTGTTTTTCAAGGCTTTCGAGGCCGTGCTTTACAAACCACCTGTTTCCATGGAAGGTGGTATTAGCTATGTAATCAGGTTCATAGACGTATGTCAGGGCCTGGTTTATACTTACTTTATCTTTTGTCGCGCTTAGTATGATAATTAAAGGTATCAGCAAAAATGAAGAGACAACAACTGCTGCATGCTTTGCGGATTCTCTTAGGTGAAAGAATGTCCTGAAATCATTGATCATTCGTCTTAAATGCAGGATGAACAAGAGCGTAGGGCTCAACAGAAGGAATCCTGCGCCGAATACGAGAATGGCAGGGATGCTCAGCGGAAGGAACGGAAGAAAGACTATAAAAAAATACAGTGTAAACGGGAAGAATATTAACCTGAATATTGCTGTGATATACGCAAATCTTTTATTATTAATATTCGGGATCGCAAGAAATATTCCGTTCAGTATTGCTAATATGTAAATATTTATGCTCTGGAAATCAGTAGGGAATGCTATAAATGCGTTCAGTATCAATCCGCCCAGGGGCATCAATAGTCCGACTGCCAGATATATTATTGTTTCCATAAACCTGCTCTTATTTTCAAATACATTATATAATATCAGCAGGAGCCTGAGCGCTGCGTACAGGACTACGGCAGTTGCTATTACAAGAAAGACGGGCAGAATGAAATGATTTATGTTTTCAATTTTATGCAGGAGCTGATGAAATATATTCACTGATAAATAGCACAGCAGCGGAGGGCCTGCCAAAAGACCAGCGGAAAAAAGTACATCCTTTTTCGTGCTGCGCCTTGACCTGTATGATGCTATCCTCAGTATTGAGTAAAAGACGACCGGCATAATAAATATAAACTGGTAGAACAGTATTCTTTCAACCGGCATTATCAATGCTCTGACTTGCCATGGAACTATTTCATAAATGTTTACTGAAAAGACAAACAAATAAGCGGCAGGGAGGATCAATAGCAACAGGTGAGTTATTATTGATAGATTTTTCTTCAGCAGGAGAAACACCAGGGGGATTACGGTAAGCAGAAAGAAGAGTACTGCCTCTGCAATAATGAGATAATAAAAAGCTTCTTTCTGTGCAGGGCTCATTTCTCCTGATATCAGATCGTAGCTGTTAATGTTTATAAAAAGCAATACAGACTGAAGAATTATGGACAGGAGCAGAAACAGTAAGGGTTTCTTTAAGCTCTGTGCCAGGCGTGTAAATATCAATGCTTTAGGATTCATTGTTAAATCTCCTTTGGGATATGATATGTATATAGATCAGTGCTGATAAAAAAAATATGATGCCGGTCCATAGATGCAGTACATTCGCGTATTCCCGTGACAGGTGAGCTGATCCGAATTTGCTTATGTATAGAGAAGCGATTACTCGGCCTGTGTTAACTAACACAGAAGCAAGCCAGGAGGCAGGCAATAACGCGGCGCAGAATTTGATTGCCCTTTTAAAGGGAAAGCTGTTCAGGAAGCGGTATGTGAAAAAAGAGAATAGGATGAGCCAGAAATTAAATCCGCTGCAGGATTCTACTATCCTTAATAATATGTTTGAATGAAGGAGCGTGTATGTCAGACTGTCAGGTTTGTGATAAGGAATTCCAAGGATCTGTGATGATAATTTTGCTGCAGGGAATGAGAACAGGCTTACTATAAATTCGGGATAATTCGCGGCAAACAGAGAGGATATTGTTATAATAGCGCCTGTGATAACAGACGCACTGATGTTTTTTCTTGTAATATATTTATTCATGGCTTTGTTTATCCTTTTGTTATATTACCAGGATAAACAGGGCGTGTGAAAAGATTATGAAAGCAGTGTGAAGTGTGATTTTTTTTGATATCGTTTATTCATTTTTTTTGAATTGCTTTACTGTTTTGAAACGGAGGGGACCCTTTGGCTCGCGCTCAGGGACCGGAAGAAAGTTTAAGGTTGAATGTTCCATGTTCCAGGGTCGAAAAAGGATGAATTGTTATTGCGGAAGACTTTTGATCTGAGACTTAAGGTAAGTGATTTTTTTAAAGACGACTCTGAAACGGAGGTGAAACAGTGGGGAAATGTGAATTAGGCTTGTCTAATTTAGGACGAACCCTAGACGAAGCCTAGACGAAGCTGGTACGGAGGAGAAGCGATAATATTATTTCTTCTTCGGATCATTGCTCTTAATGAATCTGTGGCCCATCCACTTGTATTCTGCTATTATCTTTTCGTCCTTAAGCTCATCTTTGACCAGGATTGTTGTTCCGAATTGAGGCAGATCGAACCAGGGGCAGGAGTCGTCGGAATAATACAAATCTTCGATCATTTTGCCGTCCGGTAATAAATCGATACGGAACCTCCACTGATTGTCTTTAAATTCAAGAAGCGTGTTCAGGGCCATTGAGTTGGTTCCGGCTCCGCATCCGTTTGTCTGGATCGCTATTATGTCTATTTTATTTTTTCTGTCTTTGAAAAGAACTAGCTGAGCGCTTCCATGATATTGTATATACCCGTTCCGGATATCCTCTTTAATTATTATCTTTTCCCTTTTTTCGATCGTGGAATATTCCCCGAACTGGGCCATTTCACCAAAAAAACATGACGGGATCAGGAGGAAGTAATCCTTTATGTTCTTTTGTTTTTTTTCAGCTATTTTTTTCTGCCAGTCATATTCAAGAGGATATTTTGTATTCGGATTTTCCTGCGCAAACAGGTTTAATGTTACTATTGCAATAAGCAGCAATATAACTGGTTTCATAAATTTCTTCCGTTTTTTTTACTTTAATCTCCCAATGGTTTAATACGCCGCTGCTTGCGGTGGGAAGCTTTATTCGTTTCAATCTATTTAATAAAAAATAATGATACCGTTTATACTTCAGACAAGAAAAATTTCTTTTTTTATAAATATAAAAATCAGGTTTTTCTTAGGAACCTTGATTTTATATACCTGATTAATAAAGAAAGGTTTAATTTGCTATAAAGCATGTCCGGTTGGCGGTAACGAATCCCGAAGAAATAATGCAAAGCAATAATACACGCTGCTAGCACTATTAATTCTTAGAAAAGATGTTGTGATATAAGAAATCAGACAGCAGCAAAGTATTATTTGCTGATATTAACTGTACACACCTTATATTCCGCTGTTAATGTCCCGGGATCAAATACAGGGTTTGTAAGCCAGTTGGCATTGCCTTCCCTGAAGTGAAATGCCATCCAGACAAATCCCTGCGGGACCTGTTCCGTGACTTTAGCTTTTACCTGCACTTCGCCTCTGCGGGATTTTACTGTTATCATTTCTCCGTCTCTGATGTTTAGGCGGACTGCATCTTTGATCGAAATATCGGCTGTCTCTTCAGGAAGAAGCTCGTTTAATCCGGCTACCCGTCCTGTTTGTGTACGGGTATGATAGTGATACAAACGGCGTCCAGTGCTAAGATAAAAAGGAAATTCATCATCAGGAAGCTCCGCGGGCGGAGTCCAGTCTGTTGGGTTAAAGCGCCCAAGTCCGCAGGAGAACTGACCATCCTGGTGCAGGAAGCATGTACCTGAATGATCTTCGGTCGGGCAGGGCCATTGAAGGCCGTCATTCTCAATACGGTAATATTTGATACCTGCCATGCTAGGAGTTAATACGGAAATCTCATTATCCCATATATCTTTTGCTGAGTTTGAGTCCCAGTTATGGCCGAATCTTTTGGCGATCTCTTTAAATATCCACCAGTTGGGTTTTGCCGAACCCGGAGGAGTTTTGAACTTTCTTATCCGGTTTATACGGCGTTCGCTGTTTGTAAATGTTCCGTCATCCTCACACCATGAAGCTGAAGGGAATATTACATGAGCGAACCTGGTGGTCTCTGTCGGGAATATATCCTGGCATACGAGGAATTCCGCGGAGCTTAATTCATGCTCCACTTTGCGTATATCAGGCTCGGAGTTGGCAAGGTTTTCTCCGAAAATCCATAATGCCCTTACTTTGCGGCTCGGAAGTCCTTCGAGCATCTCGGGTATCATAAGGCCGTCTTTATCGTCGAGATTTTCGACTCCCCATCCCTTTTCAAACTTTTCGCGGCTTGAGGCATCGGTTACCTTCTGGTAACCGGGGTAAACATTGGGCAAAGCGCCCATGTCGCAAGCTCCCTGTACATTATTCTGTCCGCGGAGAGGATTTACTCCTCCGCTTTCAACTCCCATATTTCCCAGGAGCATCTGCAGATTTGCGACGGTCATTACGTTGTTTTTTCCGCATGTATGTTCTGTAATTCCGAGAGTATAGCAGAGCATGACCGGTTTTATGGATGCAAGTTCCCTTGCGGTTTCCCGTATTACATCTGCGCTTATACCGGAGATTTCGGCTGCTCTTTCAGGGGGATATTCCATGATCTTGTTTTTAAGATCTTCAAAATCAATACAACAGGATGAAACGAAATGTTTATCATAGAGATCTTCAGTGATAAGGACATGCATTATACCGTTAAGCAAGGCTATATCGCTTCCGGGTTTTAACGGAAGATGGGAGCTCGCAAAGTCAACGAGCCCGTGTTTTCTGGGGTCAATGACTGTCATCCTCGCACCTTTCATTACCGCATTTTTTACGAATGAAGCTGCTACGGGATGAGCTTCGGTCATGTTTGAACCTATGACCAGGAACATCTTTGCTTTTGAAAACTCGCTGAAAGAGTTTGTCATTGCACCTGAACCGAAGGAAGCCGCCAGACCGGCGACAGTTGGAGCGTGTCAGGTACGGGCGCAATGGTCTATGCTGTTGGTCTTGAAAACGGCACGGAAGAGCTTCTGCATCTGGTAGGAGTCTTCATTGGTACTGCGCGCGCAGCTTACACCCGCCACGGCGTCAGGGCCGGATTCTGCAATGATTTCTTTGAATTTATCGGCTACCAGGTCAAGAGCTTCGTCCCAGGACGCTTCCCTGAAGTCGCCGTTTTCCTTTATAAGCGGTGTTGTTAATCTATCCTCTGAATAAATGAAGTCGTATCCGAAGCGCCCTTTAACGCATAACCTGCCCATATTGGGAGCCCCGTTCTCTACTCCGGTTGCCTTGATTATTTCTTCTCCTCTTACATGGAGATTGATCTGGCAGCCTACTCCGCAGTAGGGGCATGTTGTTCTGACTGTCTTTCTGTCGCGCACATCTATTTTTTCCGCTCTCTTTTTCGGTATCAGGGCGCCTACAGGGCATACCTGCAGGCACTGGCCGCAAAATACGCAGTCCGAATCCTTCAGGCTATTGTCGCCTCTTGTTACGATCTTGGCTGAGGCGCCGCGGTATCCTATTGAAATGGCATTGTTGACCTGTATCTCATTGCACGCGGCGACGCATCTACCGCACAGTATGCACCTGGAAAAATCGCGTACGATAAAGGGATTGACGTCTTCCAGCGGGTATTCAGGCTTGTAAAGGTTCATGCCTATTTTGGAAACTATGTCAGATACCTGGTATTTATATGCCAGTTCCTGTAATTTGCATTCTCCTATTACCGGGCACACGTCTTCGCTGTTTTCATAATCAGCGACATCGAGCTGAAAGTCGGTCCAGTCGGCTGTGTTTTTCCCGCTTACATTGCAGTTGTGATTTCCCGATGCCAGTAAAAAGGCAAGTGTCTGACGTCTTGCTTCAATGACTCTCGGGCTGTCTGTTCTTACGATCATCCCTTTTCCCGCGGGCATTGAACACGATGGGGATAAGTTTTTAATGTTTTCTATTTCGACGAGGCATATTCTGCACGCGCCTGTGGGCGTTGTGTCTTTTAAATAGCATAAGGTTGGTATGTAAATATTATTCCTGGATGCTACATCTAAAATGGTCTCGCCGTCGGTAAATTCATATTCTTTATTATTAATTGTTATTGTGAATGGATTATTCATTGTGATACCGATTTATCTTCAGTATTTAAAATATTATTGTTTATTAAACCTGAATGATCCTTTGTGCTGAACTTTACAGGATTATTGTATTGATTAAATGCTAACCAACATGACAAAAAGTCAATCAGGCCGGGTTGTATTAATTATTTTATATTAATCGGATTTGTCAAGAATAAAGAGATTAAAAGTTATTATTATTATAAATTTTTTAAATTATGAAATAAATAGCAGTTCGCACAGCCTGAGGCAGCCCGTGCTGAGTGATAAGATTGAAGAAATTATGTCAGCTTTTATTACAGTTTTTCAGGGTTTTTTTGATTTTTTTTTATGATCATAAAAAAAGTTACTTTTTTTATGATCATTCATCAGCATGGCCGGTCGCCGGACTGTTCGTCCGGATATATTATTCAAATTTATACTAAAAAAAAATTGACAAAAAAACAGGCGGTGAAAGAGTGTTACGAAATAAAAAAAAGTAATACTGAATTTATATTTTTATATAATTTATTAGAGGCGGAGGAAAAGCGGTTTTGCAATAAGTCTATTGTCTTAATAATAACAAAAGAGCAGGGGGAATAATGACAAATTTATTATCAATTAAATTCAGATCTTCTTTTGGTTTCACCGGTATAATAATTATGTTTTGCCTGGTGTTTGCTGTTTCCGCAACGGTTTTTGCGCAGGAGGCGGAGAATACCGACATTCAGGCTGATTCAGCGGGCGCTCAGAAGGATATTGAGCTTAAGAAAATCACTGTCCATGGGGAAAAGATTGAGGTGCCGGGCAGTGAAACTATTGACGTTGACTCTTTGCAAATTCCGGGTTCTCCGCAGAATATTATGGATCTTCTGAAAAACCAGGCTATTCTCGATTACCAGGGAAAGAGCAGTCTTTTGCCGGATGATGATACTTTTTATATGCGGGGGTTTTCGGCCAATCGTTTTGTCACTGCTATTGACGGTCTTGCTTTAATAAAAACAGGCGGACGTAAATCGAGCCATATTGTGGATTTCGCACTTTTGCCTGCGTGGATGATCGAGAGCGTGGAGATCATACCAGGCCCGCACTCGCCGTTCTATCCTGGAAAGACTATAGGCGGGGTTGTCAACCTGAAGACCAGGAGGCTGAAAAAGTACGTTACTTTAGTTCCTTCAGGGGAGATTTCAGCAGGGTACGGATCTTATAATACACAAAATTATGACGCGGTACTCAATGGAGGAGTCAAATGTTTTAATTATGATATCGGGTACCAGAGATACAGTTCGGACGGTTACCTGAGGAACAGCGAGGCTGTTATTGACACATTGTACGGCAGGATAGGGTATTTGTTTTCAAATGATTCGCTGGTCGCGTTCAGCTCTTCGGTTTCAAGAGCGGACCGGCAGATACCGGTGAATAACAATAATTCGCCGACCATTTTCGGATCAAAGCCGGCAATCGCGGACCCGAACGCGGGTTATGATGACGATTATCCTGAGATAAGCACTTCGGAATTCAATGACTGGCAGAATCCGACATGGGATAAAGTGGCTGACTCTTACAGGGTATATGCCGATGTTCCGGATCTTTTCGGGGACTGGATAGCGACCGGATATTTCAGCAGGGAGAACAGGGATCGTTCTTATGACGAATATAAAAACTATAATGACCCTTCGGAGGGAACGCGGGATGGTTCGTGGAATACTAAATGGCAGCAGATGGGAGCGCGTATAGAAGACAGTATTGTCATTTCGAGGAATAATAAGACCACTTTGGCTGTTGATACAGAGCAACTTTATGACGGGTACGGGTATTGCGCTACATGGACCGACGCGAATGACATGAAACACCGTGTAGGTATCACGGGCGCGGCAGCGGAACATTTATGGAAGATAGCCGGGAGTCTTACTCTTCAGGCCGGGCTGCGGTACGAGGATGTGAAAATATGGGTCAGCAATTTTTCGACATCGAACGGTTATTTGTATATTGCCGGAGAGGATAAATGGATCGAGCGTCACTGGAACGGGCTTATGCCTAAATCTTTTCTGACATGGAATATGGACGCGGTTTCCGACTGGCTGAGGCGCGTGTCGCTGTCTGCTGGATTAAGCAGGATTTGGCACGCCCCGGATTATCACGGTATATATAATCCGCAGGGACGCCCGGCAGGAGCATGGCTTGACCCTGAACACGGGATTGCTGCGGACGCGGTCTTTAAAAAGAGGATATTAAAGGACACCCTATTCCAGGTACAGTATTCATATTATATTATTAAAGATTATTTTTGCTATAACAGTTCTTATGCCGAATATCCGGCAGGCCCCAGTCCTGAAGGTAAGGAAGATGCCTGCAGGGATTATGTGATCAACCTGGATGAGGTACGCAGGCAGGGTGTTGAGTTCAACTTGCGCGGTAATGTGACCTCCGGATTA
The DNA here is from genome assembly GCA_964631555.1 of uncultured Leptospirales bacterium. Lineage (GTDB taxonomy): Bacteria > Spirochaetota > UBA4802 > UBA4802 > JAFGDQ01 > CAZVYR01. The sequence continues at coordinate 5,616 of CAZVYR010000038.1, read as the reverse complement.
AACGCATATATTTCGTATGCTTTCCAGCATTTCGAAAGCCGGGGAGGCGAGCCGTGCGGCGAGACTGGGCTGAATGATGTCCCTGTTCATAAATTCAATGCGGGTTTGCGCTATAATTTGCAGCGTACAGGTACGGGATTTATTATCGATTATTCATTTGAGTCCGAGAAGGTCGAGACATATACTGAGGATTCCACAGGCGACTTTGTGTATTATGAGAACAAGATCGGCGCATATCAGCTCGTTGATATAGCAGTTGAACAGCAGATACTGAAAGATCATTTCGGATTAAAGCGCACAAGCGTAAAGCTGTATGTGAATAATCTTTTTGACGAGAAGTATGAGGATGCGCGCGGCTACCCTATGGCAGGCAGGACGTTCGGGGGATCGGTAAACATGAAGTTTTAGTTTGTGAACAGCATTGATAGCAGGCAAATAACCCCGCCCGCAGAGCGGTACCGCCCTGCGGGCGGGAAAATATACTATAAAAAACAATATTTTACAGGAGTTCTGTATATGAAAATCAAAAGCTACATAATTATTTTAGTATTATTTGTTTTAACATTATTTTATTCAGATGCTTTCACCCTGGATAATGATGCCCGTATAGTGAAAGAAGTCGAATCACTGGTCGGCAGTGGGAACATTTCAGGAATGAATTTAACAGGTGCTGTCGCTTCAACTAAGGCCATGAGCATGCTTTCTCTCAGGAAATGGGGACCGATGCTTTCACTTACAAATGCGGGGTACGCGGTTATCAACGGCTCATTCACAGCTCAGGCGGCTGACGGTATTACTGCTGTTACAGGCTGCACTATAGGGGCGTCAAATCTCGGTTTGATTCACAGCAGTAAGGATGCTGACCTGTGGTTCGCTTTCTTCTCGCGCAATACGGGAGAATGCGTATTTATAAAAGCAGATAAAAACACGGCAGGTCTGTCTGTTAAAGAGATCAGGAATATGCCTGTTGAAAAATTATTTACTGTCATTGAAAAACGCAATATATCATTAAAAAGCATTGAGCAGAACCCTGCGGATTTTGAAGGCGATCTTAAAAAGGGCGCATTCAGCGGCAGATTGTTTCCCATTGCAGGGATCGCAAATGTATGGATGCATCCGTCATTTAACAGCGAGATATTCAATTCGATAATGCTGCACAATCACTTTTGCCCCGGACTCGGAAGCGGGATCATGCTTATCAAATACCTGGAAAGAGAACTTCCTTTGAGGGAAGGGGAATCATACAATGTAATCGCATGCCCGAACTGGTGCAAGGAGGATGCGTTCATTGCGGTCTATGATACTACGCCCGGCAAGAGGAGCTTTTATGTCAAGGGGCTGACTGACGAACAAAAGAAGCTGCTGCCGGATAATGCAAAGAACGTGGCAGGCGTGTTTATACGCTGGAACGGGAAAAAGCAGGCAGGGGACGGAATGGTGCTTGCATTCGATTTTAGTAAGATAGACGAGGGCAGGAAGGTAACGGTTGATGCGAAGTTCATGATGGCAGGAAAACTGCAGACGGCTATTAATACGCTTGATATGCTTTCTACCCCGGAGAAATGCATCTCGGTTATTAAAAGAATAAATATCGGTAATGATGAAGAGCTTAGTTCGTTAACCAGGGCAGGCAGCGATCCGTTGAAGATGTTAGAGATTTATTGAGCAGTAATTTATTAATATAAAAAAAAATTATTTTTTCTTTTCTTTATCCCTGGCGATAATTACCTGCTGGTGAATTTCTTTTACCAGGTTAGCGGGAGAATCAATAAACCTGAAGGCCTTTTTCTTCTTTTCCATTTGCACAATAATAAGCTTGCCGAAATTCAGGATCGTGCCCAGGGAAGGCTGATAAAAATCAATGAATGTGATGTTATTAAGAGGTATATCATAAGAACGTTTAAACGGGAAACCGATACTTATAAGTAAATTATAGTCTGTCAATATTATCTTTGAATTGCGGAGTTTGATATAAGAAAAGACTCCCCATAATAATCCAAAAGCCAGAACAATAATTGCCTGGTTTGTCCGGGAGCCGAGCATAAGCCATCCGAAGAAAATAAACAAAAACGGACCAAGAAGCACTGCCCAGTGATATTTTCCCTGGTAAATAATCTTTTCATTGTTTATCAACTTATTATCGGTTGGTGTTATTTGTTTTTGTCTCATTCAAATGCCTGTTAGTATCTGAAATCCCTGCCCTGACAGTCAGGCAGGGATTTCAGATCAATATTAGTTATCATGTACCCATCATCAGATTCGGAAGCCATAGCGCGATTTGAGGAAAGACAAACAAAAGAATCAGCGCTAAAACAAGGGCAAATAGGAATGGAACTACCCCTTTATAAATCGTACCGAAAGGAAGCCCGGTCATGTTCGCAAGAATGAATACATATATTGCCATTGGGGGGATGAGTCCTCCGATCATGATTGTAACACATATTATGATAGCGAAAAATATCGGGTCATAACCCATAGCAGTGGCTATCGGGAAGAAGATCGGAGTGGCAAGAATCATAAATGCCAGATCATCCATAATTGAACCGCCGACGAGATATATGACGATTATGACTACCATGATTAAATTAGGAGAAATCTGAAGGCCGGAAACCCAACTGGCAGCGATCATGGGGATCTCGGTTATTGCAAGGAAATGCCCGAAGATTGAAGATCCGGCTATGAGCATCAGAGTCATAATGGAAATTCTTAAAGACTCGTCTATTGATTTAGTCAGCATTTTAAAACTAACTTCCTTCTGAACCAGAGCCAGAACAAAAATAGCTATAGTTCCAATGGTGCCTGCTTCAGTAGGACTGAAAAAGCCTACCATCATTCCGCCTATAACAATGCCAAAGATAATGAATACTACTAAAAAATTCGGAAGTGACAGAAACTTCTCCTTCCATGTTGCTTTTATCTCAGCCTTTGGTGCTATTTCCGGCTTAAGGCTTACCCATGTCCAAATTACAGCCATGAAAAGAAAGGCTATCATTATAGACGGGAGAATGCCGGCCATGAAAAGCCTGCCGATGGATTGTTCAACAATTAGACCGTATATAATAAGTACATTACTTGGAGGGAGAATCATTCCCAGGGTGCTGACAGATGCGACTGTACCGGTTGAGAGTTCCTTTTTATATCCATACCGGTCCATTTCGGGGATTGCCAGGCTTGTGAATGTACCTATTGTCGCGAGCGATGAGCCGCACATTGATTTAAAAACACTCGCGCCTACTACCGTGGTCATTGCCAGACCACCGGGTACTCGTCCTGCCCATTTATGAGCTGCCAGATAAAGCCTCCTCGCGATGTTGGCGTTCGACGCGATCTGACCCATCAGTATAAAAAGAGGTATTACCGTATAAGAGTAGGTAGTAAAGGTATCAACAAAGTCTTTGACGACAAGGCTGGAAGCCGCTGTAAAGGACATTAGAAAAGTGAAGCCGAAAAATCCAACCATTATCATACAATAAGCCATCTCAAGGCCTGATAAGAAGAGAATAAGCAATATTATTATTGCGTATATACCAATCGCGACGTCACTCATTATTTCCTCCTTTGATCGTCTGTATAAGATCACATAGAATAGTCAGGGCCTGTAATAAAAAACTGAATGAAATGGCATAGGCAAATGGATAATAAGGTATGCGAAAATATGCAGTACATTCACCTGTTGTTCTTACATCTAATCCATAAAGAAAACAATTATACGATATAAAAAGAAATATTATAATACCAATTGACCTGGTAATTATATTCATAATTCTTTTATTATCCGGAGTAATTTTTTCCAATAGCAGATCTACAAATATTTGTGCTTTCATCCACGTGGCATAAGGAACAGAAAAACTGAATACAATACAACCCGAATACTGAATTATTTCCAATGATCCGGTAATTGGATGACCAAAATTTCTTAAAACCACATCAAACAAGGTTAAAGTTATCATGAAAACTAATACAATTCCGGAAATTATATAAAATAGTTTGTCAATATTTATTACATTCGCAATAAAACGATTCATTATTTTCCTCCAACTTTAAAAGAAACACTAACTGAATATTATTGTAAACAGGAAATCTATTATTAGGGATTATAATAAAAGAGGACCGTAAAAGTCCCGGTCCTCTTAATGAATAATTATTTTTCTATGGATTGTTCTTTATGTAATCCTGGCAGAATTTCAACGCTTTGTCGCCAGGAAGTCCTTTGGATTTTGTCATTTGTACATACTTATCCAGTATGGGTTGCATCTTTGCGGCTGTTTGTGCTATTTCTTTGTCGGAGACTTTTATGAAGGTAACACCTTTCGAGATTGCGAATTTCTTTGCCCTGTTATCCATAGCGACCCAGAGTTTTGCCTGTTTTTCATTGTATTCGTCATTGATTTTTTCTATTGCCTTTTGATCTGCAGGGGATAATGAGTTCCATTTATCCTTATTCATGATCACATACATGGAAGTACAGTAGGATATTCCGTAGTTTTCGATTACAGTTTTTACAACTTCCGCTATTTTAAAGCCTTGTAAAGCTTCAATTGGGAAAAGAGTTCCATCCAGAAGGCCTCTTGAAAGACCATCGTAAGTTTCGGTAACCGGCATAGTAACAGGAGATGCACCTAGGGCTTTTACTATGTCTACGTTTTCTGCGTTGGCCTTTATTCTGAGGCCTTTAATGTCAGCAGTTGATTTAACCGGATTTTTAGTAAAAATAAAACCAGGGGCAGCACCATGAAGATACATTACTTTGACGTCGTCAAATTCCTTAGGTTTGAATTTTTTATAATAGGCGTTGGCCAGTTTGCTTGCCTGATAACCGTTTCTATAACCGAGAGGCTGCTGTAATACTTCTGATAACGGAAGCCTGCCAGGTGAATACGCCAATAAAGAGGAACCAATGTCCACAACCCCTTTTACAGTATTGTCATAAACCTGTGTTGGTGGAGAGAGTGTGCTGCTTGGAAATAAAGTCACTTTCACTCTGCCTGATGTTGCCTTTTCAACATCTTTACCCCATTCACGAGCGAGCTTAACAATGGGATGAACAGGCGGCCACATCAGTGAATACCTCATTTTCATCACTTTTTCTTTTGCGTCGGCAGGAAGAACAGTGAAAAGTAATGCAAACATCATACTCGTTAAAGCAATAATACTGAAAAACTTTCTCATAATACATCCTCCATATTTTATTGATAAATATGATATTTTAAGTAGAAAAAATAACTATTGTTCGGTGAATGACTCGATAACGAATAAAAATATCGGCATTAAATAAGAATACCGATATTAATGAGGATTTATATATAGAACTTTACTTAAAAGTCAATAGACTTTTCTAATTTTAGAGGAAATGGCTTAAAATTATTTAAGTTCTATTTATATATATAACCGACTAAGTGAAAGTGCGGATACAGATTAGTGCATTGTATGATTGTTTTATAAAAAACATGATAAAACGGTAGTTTGCATTGTTTCTGAAAGCCGGGTATATATTTTGTATATTATAATTTGAAATAATCAATTTTTATTCTTTTATTGACGCAACTCATAATCTTATTCTGAATGCTGGGAATTAACAGGAAATTTAACAAATGGATTTATATTATAGACGGACAG
>CAZVYR010000037.1:0-17179 GCA_964631555.1 uncultured Leptospirales bacterium | reverse complement strand
CATGAGCGAACTTGAAGAAATGGGCTGTCTTCACAGTATCATCACCCAGAATATTTAATAATTCGGTATTAACAATTTTAAAAAGCTCTTTCGGATCAGAATATTTTGGAGCGTATCTTATAAACAAATCTTTAGCGATCATTGTAATAAGTGCTGCAGGCACCCCATGACCTGAAACATCCACTATTAAGAATCCCGTATAGGAATCCCCAATATTGAAAATATCATAATAATCCCCGCTGACCTCGGCAAATGCTTTATGGAATATCGAATATTTATACTGCTCGTGTTCCTCTATCCTTGGGAAAATGATCTTTTGTACATCACCGGCAATTGCTAATTCAATATCCATACGCTCATTATACTCCTGAAGGGTAGATATTTTCTCCTGTATTGAATCTGCCATCTGATTGAAAGCTTCACCCAGCGATCCAATCTCGTCATTATGTGTGATATCCGCCCGCACGGAGAGATTCCCCTGGCTGATATCGAGGCTCTTCTCATGAAGCGCCTGAATAGGTTTGATTATAAATCTAAACAGGAATACAGCAAACAGAAGATGAAAAACAGCAATGATTATTACTATAAGGATGATCAATTTATAAAGTTCATCTAACTTTTTACTGAAGTCACTGATCTTGAATTTTAAAAATAAGATCGAATCATCAAGTAAATACATTTTAATCGGGACATAAAAAGTCATCTCGTATGTTTTTTCATTAACATGAGAATAATATTGCTTACCTGCGAAGTCGGAGCTTGTGACTGCTTTAATCCCATTGATAACATCCTCTTTGGTAATCTTTATATCCGCGTTTGACTTATATAGTTCTTTTCCTTCCTCTGTAAAAATGGCAAAGTCATTTTGTTTGTTTTCACCGGCTTTATTGCCTACGATATTTGCAATCTCTTTGATTACGTCCTCTTTTGTTTCAACTTTGAAGATAGTTTTTGTTTTCAGTTCACTGGAAAATTTTTCCAGTTCGGATATCAGCATTCCGGTACGCTCTTTTATCAGATACTTTGAGTTATCCGTTATCAGATCGATCTGGTTCTCATATACTAAAATTGAAAAGAACGCCATGTTGATTATTGCAAGCAGTATGTATAAGATACTTACCTTAAATGCAATTGATCCTCTTTTTTTACTTTTCATATGACCTTCCGGAAACAAGGAGATTAAAAATATTTATCAATGATTCTTTTATCATAAAATACCATGCATAGCTGCATCTACCATAATTTAAACCCGAAGCCCGCTTCTAGACCTATTGTGTTAAATCTAACATCTTTATCATATATATATGTATACCTGGCATGTAATAACAATTGAAAGCTGCCAAGAGGCAGGTGGTATCCTGTTAATGCTGTTCCTGTAAATGTAGTACTTGTCGCGGTTTCATTGATCTTGTTGTTCTTAATATTTATATAACATATTCCAGGCATTGCAGCAAGAATAAAATATCCGTATTTGCTCCTGATTGAAGGCATAACCCAGATTAATCCTAGGGCGGAATTATAGCCGGATATATCATAGTTTCCTTTAGTGAATAAGTGATATCCGCCTTCTAACCGCAGCCCTGGCATTATCATATACCTGTCTCCAGTGATCATATCCATGCCCTGGTCAAAAGCTATATGTCCGGAATATCCATATGGGATTTTTTCAGCAATTTCATCCAAGACATAGTTAAATGATCCGGAGAGACTTATTATCCCGTTAGTCCATATATCATCGGGCTTTTCCGGTTTTTCAGACACATCCTTTGTAGTATATATTATAGAAGTAATATATTTTCTTTTTATTTTAAAAGTACCGTAAATATTGCTTATTACAATTGTGTCCTTATTCTCAACTGTAATTTTGCCTTCTAATACCGAGCCTTCTATTAGGGTGATAGTATCCGAATATCCAGGGGTTCCCTTTATAAGAATGAAAAATATTGCGGATAATAAAATGTATGGTTTAATCATAGATCTTTGCTATTAATAATATTTTTTAATGACGTCACCGCCCGCTCAATATAAATCCGTGTTTACTCCCACCGCTTTTTAATCACACTACTATAGCCAGCGCGGCGTAGATAAAATTATAATTGATGTAAATAACTTCAATTTTTTGACCGATCTGCCCGGATATAAGCGAAAAGCTGTGTTGTTTTTATGAGTGTATTCCAACTCAATAAATACCGGTTAGAAAGTTGCTGTAGCTACTTGCAGCATTTATAAAGAGTATTTGGCTTACAATAAAAAATGCATACCATACAAAGTTATATAAATTTTTCACTAAAGTCTATACAGGTAAAATAAAAAACAATCAGGATAACGAATAATATTTTTCGCACAACTGTATAATAAAAAAGTCCCCGAACTGACGAAAATATAAGTGACAAGAAAATTTTAAGTCAGAGGAGGACTTTTGTGGAATCTGATAAGATTATCGGGATTAATGAAGAAAAAATAAAGGAACATTCAGGAGAATCTGTAAGATCAACGATTGAGAAAACATTAAATGCAATTTAAAAACCCTTATACGTCGCTACGTAATTCAATATTTTTCATCCTGGTGATAATTGCCTTTAGCGCCTTAAAACAAAGAATTTGCCAGTTTGCTGAGTTATCATACTGAATTACTGTTTTAATATTCTTGTCGTTTAAGTCCTTTGTCAGTTTTATAATCACAGGAACAGTTGATGAATTCATAAGTTCCAGAGAGGTGAAGTCAATGAGCAGATTATCATTCTCCGACAGTTCAGCTAAAACTTGTTTAAAATATGGATAGATTACCCCGATAGGATTTACAAATTTACTTATGCCTTTCCATCTTATAATTTTTACACCGTTCTCTTCATAACAAGATATATTCAATTCCCCTTCAGAGAAATTATTCATAACTATACAAACCTCCTGTTAAATATCTCTAACTGCAATTATTGATAACATCATTCCATTAATTTCATATTTCAGTTTAAATTTTCCCTCAAAGGCTATCTTGTAAAGACCGATCTGGCTTACACCCGCTTCAATGGGATTATCTAAAAATTCATGTAATCTATTAACGTATAAATCCTGTACATTGTTACTTTGATTGATCTCATCTATGTATTTTATAACATTTCTAAGATTATCATTTGAAGCTACTTTGTTTGTGACCTTAATAACAATAGAACCATTACCGCTAAATTCAAAATCAACTCCTTTCTTTTCATTTATAGCTATACCGTATTTTACAGCATTCTCAACCAGTTCATTCACCACCATCACTGTGGCTTTATACAAATTAATATCCTTATCTTTAAAGTAAGCTGCTGTTTTTTCCTGAAAAATTTTAAATATATCGTCAGTTGGATTAAATAAAAATTTTATAGAAATGTCATCATCCATAATATGATCCCTTATGAAAATTAACTAACTTTACATATTTGTGAAATATTTAACTAATTTCAAGATAAAATTCTTCGGTGTAAAGATGGTTAAGGGACCAGCAAATCCCTTTCAAAAATTTATATAGACCGGCTTGATACTAAATTTTATTTTTAATTACTTTAAAATAAATCCTTAATACTGATAGATACTAACAGGAATGACGATAGACGAAATTCCATAAAAGTCAACTCAAATTTCCCTGCTTTCTCAAAAAAAGCGTCTGGCTTTGATAAATGAAATGATAATTGTGCTTGCAAACATAACTGTGCTGTGGAGCATCGCGATGCTGCAGATAGCGCAACGCAGCCCCCAAAAGAGGGATCAACCAGGTGCGCGCCGTCACCCATGAGTTCCGCTGCCCATTCCACATAATTCTCTTTTTTAAATTTTTAGCCTACACACACATACATAAGTAATACAAGTGGTACAGATGCACGACTTGTGAAAAATACTGAGGCGCTGCAATCGCAGCTATACCAAGATAGTCATAATATTGATAATCGTTTTTCATACATCCTATTCATATTCGAAGACTCTCAGCACAGGGATAAAATATTAGAATAGGATATTTGTGAGATAAAGAAAATACTGAAACATCTTGTAAAAACAAATAAATTTCCGCCAGGGCTTGATCTGCGAGATTTGCTTGATATGTGATATTCCATGTTTTGCTTTTTTCGTATTTGCATAATAAAGGAGCGGCTATGTCCTGTTATTAAAAAAATTTCATTATTTTCCCAATGATTTTTCTACTTTTTTAATACACGTCATACGTTGTTTTTTATAATTTCCTAACCGCACATCATCACAAACCAGATATTTCTGATTCTCCCGTAATTTCACAACTCTAATCTAACATTAAAAAATTAATCACCTTTCCCACCACAATCCAATCATGCTAATCCTATAATCCTATAAATCAAGGTTCAGACATCATTTAATCCAAAAATTGCAGGTCACAAAATCGATAGGTAAAATACTGCGGGTAAATAAAGATAGGCGAGTTTACATAATCACCATGATCCCTCATATAAAAATGTCAATGAAAATCCCCTATTCCTTTCAGCGGATAATGCCCTGCAGCAGCTAGCAGTGAAAGGCAATGACTATGTTCCGGAGATAAATATTTCAAATTGATTTATATTTACTGTGAATGCTGCTTAAAAAAATCAAATACATGACCCTATATTTTATATAACGACCATAACGGATTCCGTTATATAATTATAACATCTTTTTCCGGTTGACTCTTCTGATTTATCGTATTATATATTAATATCTTATAGATAAACTAAGGGAGGAAAATAAAGATGAAAAAGCTTGTGATTTATATAATTCCTATAATTTTCTTTTCACTCGCATCTACGTATGGCATGGGTCGAGGATCCGGAGATTATGATTACTGGGGACATGGTTTCGGTATGGGCTATGGATCCGGCTGTTATGATGACCGTGGCTATATGATGCGTGATCTGGGCATAAACCAAGACCAGGCAGATAAAATAGCAGACATAGATGCAAAATACCGTGAACTTTATTATAAAAACAGGGGGGATTACGATAAAATCAACGAACTGAGACAAGAGCATAGAAAGGCTATTGACGATGTTCTGAATGATTCTCAACGAAAGAACTATGAAAGAACCTATGAAAACCGCTGGGGCGGATGGGGCCGCGGTTACGGCCGCCGTCATATGGGTGATTATTATGGTAATGGATATGGATTGGGTTACTGTTCAGGAATTTATTCATCGAGAGAATACATGACTGAAGACCTCAATCTCACTGATGATCAGGCAAAAAAAATTGCTGATATTGATTCCAGATACCGGGATCTGTATTACGAAAACAGAGGTGATTACAGAAAAATCGATTCCCTCAGATTTGAGCACAAAGAAGCCATAGAAAAGGTGCTTACCCCGGAACAGAGGAAAAAATTTAATGAAGCATACGACAACCGGTGGCGTGGATGGGGACCGGGAAGAGGAAGAGGAATGGGACCAGGTATGATGGGATATTAACTGTACGAAATTTGCATTTTTAATTTACAGTCTTTTTTAACAATAAAGCTAGGGCGGGCAAAAATCTCCATTTGATTTATGCAGCATGCCGGATAAAATTATATTACACACAAAATGCGATTATAAGCACAATACAATCAGGCTAATTCTTTCAATCCAAATGAGCTTCGCTCATAGTGATCCGCGGTTCAGACATCTTATAATCCAAAATTTGCAGGTCACAAAATCGATAGGAAAAAAACTGCGGGCAAATAAAGATAGGCGAGTTTACATAATCACCATGATCCCTCATATAAAATTGTCAATGAAAATCCACTGCTTTTTCCCTAGCGCTCGTCTCGATACGTACCTTGCTTTGCAAGGATCACTCAACGACCGGTCTTATGTCCCGGTCATCATGCATCTGCGCGACGCATTATCAAGACAACCCCGGTCATCGAGTAGCAGAGCAGCCGCGTATCGAGATGTCAGCAAATCTCTCCTTCACCTTCTTAGTCTTGACCACGCAGTCATTGCAGTGCCCGCATTGATCTTGAGAAACCCGCCTATGCTCTCATAATCGAAAACCTCTGCCCTGTACAAAAGTATCTGCCTGTCTCTTCTGCTAAGACCGGACATCGCTTTTTTAAGACGCACAAGATCAGGGTCTTTCTTCTTTCTCTTCTTCTCTTTTATATAAGCCTGAAGGAAAAGAAGCCTCTTTCCAAATGGAAACTAATGCTTATCTATATCCCGGCGCTAAATATACAGCCTCTTCCGCTAATATTTCAGGAAAATAATACCAGTGTAGTATTCAGTGACGGAATATGGAAATTCATGCCGTCCTCCAGGCCCAATTTGTGGATACATATACAGGGAAATAGAGATTGTAGACCTGATACTGACCGGGTATTCCGCGAGAATGATCGGCGAAAAGCTCAAAATATCGGAACGAACCGTTGAGAGTCATTTTGTTAACATTTACAACAAACTTGGAATAAATAATAAGGCAGAACTTTTTAACCTTTCCACGAAGTTTAATTTGATCACCTGACAAAGAATAAAATGCATGCGTGAATTTTAGGCTGCTTTATTTTCACATTACGCTGCTTTCCACCCCCATGATCCGGTTCCTTTTCATTTCTGTTCATACCCTTCCCATCAATAACTTTACATCTGGCTGCCCAAGTCATACCAGGTTTAGTACAAAATATCAAAAAAACCATAACTTTAATAAAAAAATGACAATCCGTATTTGTACGGATGTCAACAGGAAGCCGGAAAAGTATATTACTTCAACTATATGAAACAGAAAATAATGATAAATAAAACATCATCAAATCTGTTTATAATTACATACGGAGAATATCATGAATTTAAAATCTTTATCAATACAGTGCGGGCAAAAAACGTTTCGGTCCAGACATATACAGTGACGGTAAATGTTATTCAGCCGGTTGCCGTAAAGACAACCGCCATTGCGGGGAATCTTGACCTCACAATATACGTTGCAGGAACTTCTGCCAAAGCCGGCGGAGACGCCACAGGCGAGATCGTGTCGCCTGTAACAGAGCGCGGAATATGCTGGAACACTGATGGGAGCCCGACTGTGGACGACTCCTATTTAACCGACAGTTCCGGTTACGGAGAATTTACCAATGACATGACCGGCCTTACAGAGAATACAACGTATTATGTGCGGGCCTATGTGGTAAACGGTTTCGGTACCGCGTACGGCAATGAAGTAATCTTTAATTCCGGATGGGCCTTTGACGGCACTATAAAGTTCGGCGGTTACGTGTTCTACAATGACGGGAACGGCGGGGGGATGGTAGCAGCCTCTGCAGCCGACACTGTAGCTAACAGACTGCCATGGTACTGGTCATCGACCGAGTTGGAGGGCTTGTCAGGCGTTGCCAATGCGTATGCAGCGTATTTTTATCCTGCTTCCTATTCCCATGGCGTGGTTCAAAAGGATTCATCTATATCAGCGTATGTCCGGCCTGTACGGAATTTTTAAAATTTATCGTATGACCTCACCCCTCGGTCTCCTCTCCCGAAAGGCCCAATACTACCCACATTTTTTCCTAAAGATTCACATGGTAAACAAAACTAACAAAATAGTCCGTCATAGCTTCTTCTGCCCCCTGAATCCCCCTTGGGGGACTTGAAAATTTAAAAACAAAAATAATATCTTTTATCACAAGCCGTAAACCTCCCTTCAACGGGATTAAAAAACTGAAAAAAAATAAAAACAATCTTTCAGCACACATCTAAAATCCCCCGGAGGGGGCACCTGTGTGGAACAAAACATGATGTTTTATATAACTGCATCTTTGCTGTTTATTATTTCTTTATAGCTTAATATACCAGTCCCTTAAACAGTCTGTTTATGGGTCTGTTTTCAGATATTTATACGGATGTCGGCGCTTTTTAAGGGTTATTTTTTACCCTGGATCGGGTTTTTTGCCCTGAGAAGCAGGATTTTGTCTGTTCGCTTTCTTTTTCGTATTTGAAACGGAGTGGATTCGATCAGGTAGCGGAGACAGGTTAAAAGTTGCAGGTTCCAGGCTCCAGGGAAAAGATGAAATTTTTGAGTCAGGTTCGCTTGTTGAAGTTTGGTTGAAAGACTTTAATAGTCTTATTAGATAACCGGAAATATACAGGTTATAGCCGCTCATGCCGGTGTGGCGGGCTTTGCGGGTATAAGCGTATTGCTGTTCGGAATCCATGGACTGCCAGGAGCGCACCGCGTCAGCGAACATCCGGCGGATTACGCGCTGGGATTCGGTATCAGGATTGCGCGGGATGACGTACGTACGCACGCATTGTGTACCGCGGTTCACATAAAAGACGACGTTGCCGACTTTGCCGCGGATTGATTTTAGTAAGTTAGACGGAATTGCTGTTGCCATTGGTTTTTCCCGGTAAGCTGTGATAATTTTATAAAAGTATATGTTTTAAATATACTAAATATATACAATTTTGGTTGATATTTTTTTTGATATTGATGTTTTTATCCGGTTTTTATTTAAAAATGACCCGCGGTTGAAGGGATGGATGACAAAGTGTATTGTTATTGTTTGTCTTTGCCGCCGCTTCACCCTGGCCATACCCGGCATGGCGCAATCCCCCTGTGCTGTCTTATGCTAACACGGCGAGAATTACCGCGCTGCAATAGAATGAAGCTCCCAGCATGTTACTCATTTAGTTAAACCGGATCAGTTTATTCAAATTATTGAAGACTTCTTTTCAGGTGAATAGTTATAAATTGAAACCAGTTGTTCTGCATCAGTTAAATGTGCGAAAGGCAGATTCATTATAATTCATAATAAACTATCAAATAAAAGGAAAGTGTGATGCCGGCTTCTGAATATATCACGAAATAACTTATGGAATATATAAAAATAATCAGAGCTTTTGGCATTCTTAATCGTACTTTTCAGAGCTATATTTCGGATTCCATTTCGGAAAAAGACCTTTCTTATTCTGACAGCATTTTTCTGGTTAACATAGGCGATAGATCCGGTACCAGCAATGAGGAAGTATTTGTGTCAAATCCAAACCGGAATTGATTCACTAACCTTATATTTACCAAATCAATTTTATCAGAATTTATTACATACTCAATTCCAAAATTTGACCTTGACATCAAAAATGCCCATTTTAATAATAAGGATATGCTCATATCTTGCTTATAGGTTTAATTCATATTTTATAGCAATTTACGGATTAGTAGATGTTTTCTGCAAGATAATGCACTAAGTCCCTATTTCAGAAAGAGAAGCGAGTCAGGAATCCGGCTTTTTACGAAGAAAATGGATTGCCGCTTTCGCTGGAATGACTATTTACAAGCTGACTGAAACAGACTTTAAATATATAACCTGAAAGTAAAAACGGAATTCCAATGAAAATATTAACACCGGTCGTCACTACAAAATTTTTGAGTGATCACTTAAATAATGATGAACTAGTAATTATTGATATCAGAAAATCTGATGAATATAATTCCGGGCATATTCCCGGATCGATAAATATTCCCTTCCCGGCATGGTCTGTTCGCAGGGACGGTCTGGACCTGGAAATGCCTGATGATAATGATCTGTCATGCTTATTAAGCTATGCGGGATTGACAGCGGATTCAGGAGTAATCATCGTGAACAGCGCAGCAGGTGTTTACCCCCTGGCTGATGCCTGCAGAACAGCGGACACTCTCATTTATGCAGGAATAGATAATGTCTCAATTCTTGATCAGGGTTATGAACAATGGGTAAAGGAAAACAGGCCCGTATCCTCTGAGCCTGTCAAACCGGCTGCCACAAGTTTCCGGGTTTCTCCTGACATGTCAATGGTGGTTAACATGTCTTATGTTAAAGACAGGATCGGAGACTCCGTTTTAATTGATGCAAGGAATCCTGAAGTTTATTTCGGAATAGTACTTGAAGCTTCCTCATCAAGGCCCGGGCATATTCCGGGAGCAAAATGCCTGCCTGCTCAGTGGCTGTGGACGTCTGAAGGCGCTTACAGGGACAAAGAGCAATATAAAGAAATTGCTGAAAACATTCTTGAAAATAAAGCAGATAAAGAAATAATAATATATTGCGGAGTCGGAGGTTTCACAAGCGCATGGTGGTATGTGTTTACAAGAATATTGAAATATAAAAATGTAAAATTTTATAACGGGTCAGCACAGGACTGGGCAAAAGATCCTCAAAATTCGTTAATTATGTATAAATGGGAGTGATATAATCTGCCATAGGTCATAATCTTTCTTTTCAGCTAAAGATTTTCCAATAAGTCGAATAGAAGCTACTTCTTTTTTTAGTACGAAGTCTTCAACCGGATCTAATTTTAAGTTCGCTCTGACTTGTACAACAATTTGATAATCATAAAAATAAATTTCGACTTTTGGATTATTTCATGTATTTAATTCCTTGTTATCAATTTAATTGGAACACATTAATTTATTTTTAATAGAAGATGAATTTCCGGCTTTTTCTTATATCTTTTCTTCAATCACGTCCTTTATTACCCGGAGGATTTTATCAGGCATATAAGGTTTTTGTATAATATGCCTGGCCCCCGCTTCAAATAACCTTGCTTTCATTTCAGGGTCAATAAATCCGCTTATCAGTATTATTTTCGCTTCAGGATTTAATTTTTTTATTTGTTTAAAAACCTCTTCTCCCCCGAGCTGCGGCAGGCCAATGTCGGAAATCACGACTGTTATTTCTTTCATGTGATTCCGATATTCCAAAATGCCCTGCAGGCCGTCATAAGCACTTATGACTTTAAAACCTTTTAAAACTAGTATTGTAGCCAGTAATTCACTGTGTTGTCTTTCATCTTCGATTAAAAGAATTGTTCCGAAGCCTTTAAAGTCTGTTTCAGTTATCTTTGCTAAGGGCTGAAAGACATCGGAAATGCGTTCCAGTGCCGGCATGTATATGTAAAAACTCGTCCCTTTCCCGACCTCGCTTTCAACGTCTATAAAACCGCCGTGGTTTTGTATGATCGCGTACGCAAGAGCCAGCCCCAGGCCTGTTCCTTTGCCTGTTTCCTTTGTTGTAAAAAACGGCTCAAATATTCTCTTCTTTGTTATCTCATCCATCCCTGTTCCTGTATCGCTCACCTTAATTTCTATGTATTCTCCGGCAACTACGGCGGGATTTTGAATCTTTAAATCATCACTGTGCAGGCGTTTTGTGTATATGGACAATATGCCATTATTTTGCATGGCATCCCTTGCGTTGACACATAGATTCATGAATACCTGATGAATTTGCGAGGCATCAGCGATTATCAGGGGAAGTTGCGAGTGCAGGTTCAGGCTGATCTTAATTGTTTTTGGGAAAGTTTCCGCAAGAAGTTTCTTGATTTCAATTATGATGTCATTGATTTGTACAGGTTTGAATATAGTTTCCGTTTTTCTCGCGAAAGTCAGGAGCTGTTTTATCAGGTCCGCTCCTCTCATGCTCGCATCCATGATTATTTTAACGAAATCCGGAAGTTCATCTTCATCAAAATCCCCTGATTCAAGAATTGATGCATATCCCATTATTATATTGAGAATGTTATTAAAGTCATGGGCAATACCCCCAGCCAGGGTTCCCAGGCTTTCCAGCTTCTGGGCCTGAACGAGCTGTGTTTCCAGGTTTTTCCGTTCATTTTCATTATTGACCTGCGTTGTATGATCGCGCGTTACTGCGAATATAAGTCCTTCCTCTGTTAAAGGAACCGAATTCCAAGAGAGCCATTTATATGTCCCGTCCCTGCAAATGAAACGGTTTACGAAGTTATAAATTATCTGTTTTTTCTCCGAGAGTTCTTTTGTCGTTGCAACGGTGTTTTCACGGTCTTCAGGGTGTACAAATTCAATGTAGGGTTTTGACATCAGTTCATCTATTGTCCATCCCAGGGTCCTTTCCCATGCGGGGTTCAACTGCCTGAAATACCCGTCAAATCCGGCAACGCACATCATGTCTATAGAGTAATTAAATAACCTGTCGCGTTCTTTTTCAATTAATTGTTTTTGCCTTTCACGTTCTATTGTATCGACGCAGTAGGAAATGTCGGATGACAGTTCCTCAAGAAGTTTTACTTCTTCTTCATTGAAGAAACCGGGCTGTGACGAGTAAAAATTAATTGCACCGAAGACGTCCCCTGACCTGACAAGCGGGAAGGCTGTAGAGGAGCGGTATCCTCTTTTCAGCGCCTGTTCATGCCACGGCAGCATTCTTTCGTCATTTTCAATGTCATTGCAAATATTATATTTTCCTTCCCTGAGTGCGGTGCCTGTCGGACCGCGTCCCTCCTTTTTGTCCCCGGAAATCGATATTTTTATATTTTCAAGATACCCATCGGAAAAGCCGTGCTGTGCTATTGGAATAACATATCCGGATTCAGTATCCATGATCCCGATCCAGCAAAGCCTGAATTCACCGATTTCCACCGCGATCCTGCAAGTCTCTTCGAATAACTGCTGCTGGTCTTTGATCCTGACTATTGATTTATTGATCTCAGACAATACCGCATATATTCTGTTCAGTTTTTTTATGTTTTCTTCTGCTTTTTTCCTTTCATTTATATCGTGAACAATGATAGATGCAAGTATCTTATTGTCGCTGTCCGTGAATAAAACTGATGTCACTTCAGCGGGAAATCTTTCTCCGTTCGCTCTAATCCCTGTCAGTTCGCCGTTAAAATGACCTGTTTTTGCTCTCTTTTCGAGCCCCGGATTCAGCATTGGGCCTGTGCTGTTAACGAGGCTGTTAATTCCGAGTTCGCAGATCTCTTTTTCACTCCTGCCGAACATGCGGCAGCCGGCAGGATTGACCATAAGTATTTTACCGTCAGGCTCAGCAAGGAAAAAGGCATCCAGATTGTTTTCGAAAATCATCCTGAAACGTTCTTCGCTCTCACGTATTGCTCTCTCTGCATTCCTGCGTTCAGTTATATCCTGATTTATGCCGTATGTCTTAACGGTTTTTCCGCTGCTGTCTTTGATCAAAAATATTTTAACAGCTATGTAACCCATGCCGCCGTCCACATAAAGCATACGGTGCTCAAGGTACCTGTTGTAATTCGGATCATCCGTTTCAATCGCCTTTAGCGTTTCTTCAGCCACTTTTGGGTAATCTTCCGGATGTACAAAACGGGATGCGTATTCATCAATAGACATTTTATATCCGCCCATATCTTTTGCATTAGTGTGAAAAATCCTGTAAAAACTGTCTGAAAAAGTGAATACGCCTTCCCCGGTATCAAGTTCCCAGTACCCCAGCCGCGCCATGTCAAGCGCGTCAGAAAGCTTCTGCCTGCTTTCAAGAAGTTCTTCTTCGGCTTTTATCCGTTCCGAAATGTCCAGAAAAACTCCATCAATCCTTTCAGGGCGGCCGTCCCTATCCATAATCAGATGTGCGCCGGCAATGGCAGTTATCTTTTCGCCAGTTTTTTTCTTCGCCCTGATCTGGTAATTGGAAATTTGTCCTGTGGCAGTTAATGCTTCCAGGTAAGCCGTCCGGCCATCGGTATTTTGCCAGAAATCCGGCAGGCGGATCCCTTTCAGATCGGCATCTTCATCAAAACCAAGTATCCGGCTAAAAGCCCGGTTGTGTTCAAGCAGTATGCCGTCAGGCGTAACACTATAATAGCCTTCATCAAGATTTACGATAGTGTTCCGGAATTTTCGTTCGCTTTCTCTGAGTGCTTCTTCGGTGCGTTTTCGTTCAGTGATGTCACGCGCGAATACAAGGGCTCCGTTTCTGCCGTCATAAACGATAGGTTCTCCTGATGTCTCAGCCCATACCTCCGTACCGTCTAGTTTAAAAAAAATCAAATCGAGCAAATCGCCTACCGGTTTTCGTTCATCGCTGACAACGTGCTGTCTCTGCTGAACTATCTCTTGAAACGCTGGGTGCAGCCGTTCTTTTACCGGTTTTCCGGCAAGATCTTCCTGCTTTTCAGCCCCGAATAAACGGAGCGCTGCCGGATTGAGGTAAACAAATTTCCTGTCAACATGAATGAACATCGGTTCCGGAGCCCCTTCGACAATCGTGCGGAACCGCTCTTCGCTTTCCTGAAGGGCGGTTTCCGCCTGCTTACGCTCTGTAATGTCGATCATGGTCATCATGTGGCAGGTCTCACCCTGCAGTTCCATCGGTTTTGATGAGAACAGGATATTGATGATTTTACCCGATTTTGAACGAGCCTGCAGTTCATAATTTTGCAGCCCTCCTGATTCGACCAGTTTGCGGATCAGCGCGTCTCGTTCTTCAAGTGACCACATGTTCAATTCAACGGATGTATGGCCGATAACCTCATCGCGGCTGAAGTCGAACAACCTGAGAAAAGATTCATTGGCGTCAATGAACGTCCCGTCAGCGATCCGGGTGATCGTCATTCCCGCAGGACTCACGTGAAAAGCATTGGAGAATCTTTCCTCGGATATTCGCAGCTGCTCTTCCGCCAGTCTCCGTTCTGAAATATCAACTATTGTTGTAATGAAATGAAGCGGCTTGCCGTCATTGCTGCGGCGAATCGCAAGATTGACATCAGCCCATTTATAAAAGCCGTCTTTTTGAATATACCTTTTATCAAACCTTGCCGTATCTTTTTCGCCCTTCAGGAGAGAATTCAGTATCATCTGTATGTTTTCTATGTCCTCTGAAGGAGTCAGATCCTGCCATGTTTTATTTGTCAGTTCTTCCCGGGAATATCCCAACATTGCGGCAAATGCGTTGTTAACGTAAATTTCTCCGTCGGGAAGCGTGATGGATTTTCCGACATTTGCGGCTTCGAATATGTATCTGAATTTGTCTTCGGTGTCCTTAAGAGCAGCTTCTCTTTGTATGAGCTCAGTAAAGTCGTTCGTGATGCCCATGACTTCCCGGACATTGCCTCTTTCATCTTTTAGCGGGATGCACGTTATCTTCAGATTGCGAATCCCGCTTTTGGGCAGGGCGAGGTCTGTTTCCACGGAACGCACTTCTCCGGTATTTAACGACTCCTGAAGCATGGGCAGGTAGACCCGGTATACTTCAGGCGGCCAGATCTCTTCTTCCCGCTTTCCGATATAATCGGATATGGGCCGGCCTGTAATCCTGCGCGTTGCCGCGTTTATGTATTGTATTTTCAGGTCATTATCATAAATCACCACAACATCCGGTATGTTTTCCAGTGCCCGGTTCAAGCGTTCCTCGCTCGCTTGCAGTGCCTTCTCCATGCGTTTACGTTCCGTGATGTCTATTACAAAGGCAGCGATGTGTTCTTCCGGGCCGGGCAGCATCGCGTCCGAGAGATAAACCGAGACCCGTGTTCCGTCCCTTCGCAGGTATTCTTTTTCATAAGGAGTGCATTTTCCTGTTTTACGCAGTTCACGGACCGCTTTTTCATCTGCATTAAGCCATTCAGGAGGAGTAATAGCACGCCAGTTGACCATTCCCTGTTCAAATTCTTTGCGCGTGTAACCGATCAAACGGAGATAATAATCGTTGGTTTCAATAATGCTGCCTGCAGGATCGGCAATCACCACGCCTACTATATTGGCATCAATAAAATTCTGGAAATAATTATGGCTCAGGAATGAATTTTTATCAGTTTGATCTCTTTTAGAAGCTTTTTTTTTCGGAGATCGCATAAATGATACCTCAAAAATTCAAATATGCATAGTATCACTGTATGTTGATTATATTATTTTGTATTTTAATTACTTTATAATGAAAGTCAATTGTTATATATTTCAGAAAGATTTATATTTACCGGTGAATCTGAATCCGGCCGGCATCAGGGACAAGCCGGTCATATTCGCCTTTCATGCCTATCTGTGGCTGATCCACCGGATGACCTACAGCCGCACCAACCACCAAAATATTCACGTTCGAGGCTACAAAGAAGAAGGTACCATCACCACGCCGTTCGATATGACTGTGATGAACGAGACACTTCGTGACGGCGTCATCGATCGCCTGCCGCAGAGAGGGGACAAGGGCATCAACCTGAAGCAACAGCTAAAGGACAAGCTCATCGAGCACAAGCAGTATATCGACAAAAACAGTCAGTACATGCCGGAAATCCGTAAGGCCCATATTGCTGTCGTATTCTTTATTAACAATATCCATTAGACTAAATTCATAAAAATCATGAATTGACATATACGTATATTTAAATTTATTATTTTAAGAAATCAGTGATTCCACATAATAAAGTAATGATTATATAAGATTTACTTTGAAAAAAAACGGGTCAATTGGGTGAATAAAGATTGACTTATCGTTTCGATACTCCTATCATTAAGGTTGACTTACCGTTTCGATACTCCTATCATTTCAAAGCCGGGGGTACACCTGAATGGCTGCTACACAGAACCTTCGAGGGCAACCGACCTTCAAACACTTTTTTATTCGAGAGTCAGACCCCAGAAGTATTGGGAAAGCTTATTGCACTGTACGAACATATTGTCTTTACTCAAGGAGCAATAATGAAATTTATAAATCTATGTCTGCATTAAAATATTATAGAGACTATTATTTATTTATATTATTAAATATTAAATATATAGAAAAAATTATTTGAGGTCTAAAGTATAAAAAATGAATAATTTAAAAACCGGAATTGATTTTAGTAAACTTACGATTGAAGAAAGTTTAAAACAACTAAATGTTGATATTAAAAAAGGACTATCACAAGAAGAAGTTGATATTAGACTTAAACAGTTCGGTCCAAATGCTCTTGAAGGAAAAAAGGAAAATATGCTGCTCAAATTTCTATCTTACTTTTGGGGACCTATTCCCTGGATGATTGAAATTGCTGCTATTCTTTCCGCCGCTATTCAGCATTGGCCAGATTTTTTTATTATTTTGTTTCTTCTTCTCTTCAATGCTGCAGTTGGTTTTTGGCAGGAACACCAGGCTGCCAATGCAGTTGAAGCTTTAAAAAAACAATTGGCTATTAAAGGCCGTGCTAAACGTGATAGCAAATGGATGGAAATCAATCCTTCAACGTTAGTACCCGGGGACATTGTACGAATAAGACCTGGCGATATTATTCCCGCTGATACAAAATTGGTTGAAGGTGATTATCTTAGCGTTGACCAATCTGCACTGACCGGTGAATCGTTGCCAGTTACGAGAAAGACGGAAGAAATCGTGTATTCCGGCTCTATTGCTAAACAAGGGGAAATGGTGGCATTAGTAACAGCAACCGGTAAAGAGACTTTCTTTGGACAAACCGCTAAACTAGTATCTGAGGCAAAA
>CAZVYR010000036.1:0-17449 GCA_964631555.1 uncultured Leptospirales bacterium | reverse complement strand
GCAGGTGTGGGTGACAGGCTTGATGTCTCGGTATCCTCAATAGGCGACGCGAAATCGCTCGAAGGCGGCATCCTTATCCAGTCTCCGCTCATGGGCGCTGACGGGCAGATCTACGTGGTTTGCCAGGGAAGCTTATCCTTTCCATCCGCTAAACAGGGGGCAAAGATGATAAGGACTTCGGCTCTTATTGTGAACGGGGGCATTGTCGAAAGGGCGGTTGTACCTGAAATTATCGCGGATAATTCCGTATCACTTATGCTTAAGACATGGGATTTTACAGTAGCTGATAAAATCATCAAGGCAATAGCAGCCAGGTATCCTGATTCCAGGCCGCGGATTGAAGGCAGCAGCAAGATAAGGATAGGTATTCCGCAAAATACGAATATTATGGAATTTATATCAGGCATTGAAGGCATTGAAGTTAGCCCGAGCTTTGAAGCTCGCGTAGTCATAAACGAGAAGGACGGCACTATAGTGATGGGAGGGGACGTCAAGATCTCCGAGGTGCTGGTAAGCAAGGACGGAATGACGATCAAGGTGGAGAAAACAGGAGCGACCGCAAATACTGCTGCTCTGAAAGAATCTGCTACTGTAAAGGATATTGTGGAGTCGCTGAATTATATTGGCGCAAATACCCAGGATATTATATCTATACTTAAGGCAATAAAAGAAGCTGGCGCGCTGCACGCGAATTTAATTATAAATTAGGAATTTATTATGGAAATATCAGACATTTTAAACTCAAAGACCGCGGCAAGCACGTTAGGCGATGCAGGTTCTGAAATTAAGAAGAATGAGATTCAGGGCAAGTTTGATCGTTTGCTGAAGAAAAATATTGAATCCCGGGAAAATGGTATAAGTGCTTCGGCGCCTGGCGGAAAAAAATTAACAGATAAGAAGTTAATGAACGTTTGCGTTGAGATGGAATCGATCTTTGTAAGTAGGATGCTCAGTGAGATGAGGAAAACGCTTCCGAAGGAGAAGCTCGTTGACGGCGGTTTCGCAGAAAAGATATTTGAGGACATGCTGTACGATGAATACGCATTGAACCTTTCAAAGACTTCTAACCTTGGTATTGCGACTATGCTTTATAATGATCTTAGCAGGAAGTAGTATCCTGAACTAAATCACCGCCGGCGGCAGATATTAGATCAGGAGTAACTTCCAGGGAAATATCATTTTTTTTTGGTTTCTTTTATTGCTTTCTTTTCGCTTCCGGTAAATTCCATTTTGATAATTTCTTCGGCGGTAAGCTCTTTTTTGCCGTTATCAGGTTTTTCGGGTCTGAATTTGCTTTCAATTGCTTCCCTGAATCTATCGATATATGAAAAGACAGCCGGCACAACAACAAGCGTAATAACTGTAGATATTATAAGTCCGCCTATTATAACAACTCCCATTCCTGTTCTGTATTTCGCCGCTTCACCTGCACCCAATGCCATTGGCAAAGTACCGGCAAGCATTGCAAATGTTGTCATCAGAATAGGACGAAGCCTTATCTTACCAGCCCTTATAACCGCTTCTTTTCTGCTCATACCTGATCTGACTCCTTCGAGTGCGAAGTCCACAAGAAGAATCGAGTTTTTCGTAACAAGTCCAAGAAGCATTATCATGCCTATCATACAGAACATATCCATATTTTTACCTGTAATAAACAGCGCTAAAAATGCGCCTGTCAGAGCAGGCGGCAGGGCTATTAATATTGTGACAGGAGTAATAAACGATTCATAGAGGCTTGACAGTACCAGATAAATGAATATGATGGACAGGAAAAAGGCCGTAACAATATTAAAAATCATATCCCGGAACATATCAGCCTGTCCCATGAAAGAATAGGATATCCCGTTGGGTAAAGGTAAGTCCCTGGTCAAAATCGAGGTTGTTTTCTCCATTGCACTTCCCAATGCTCCATTCGGAGAGATATTGGCGTATATCTGAACTGATCTTGCCCTGTCCTGTCTGATGATTTTTGACTGGCCGGTTTTCGTAGCAACTTTCGCAAACGCTGTCAGAGGGATCATTTTATTTTGAATATTGGGCACCCTGGTTTCCATATAGGTACGGGTAAGATCACGCTGTTCGGGTTTCAGGCGCATGCGAATATCATATTCCAGCCCTTTGTCGTGGAATTTTCCCACTACTGTGCCTGTGATTTGATAGCGAAGCTCTGTGCCTGCTTTCCGGTTTGCAACTCCGAGGCTCTGCATTTTCCGGTCGTCAAGTATAATCTGAAATTCAGGTTTGCCTGGAACATAACTGGAAGAGATTTCGGTAAGATCCTTTATATTCTTCAAATGTTCCATGACCTTTTCTGCATATGCATTTAATTCGTCCAGATTTTCACCTTTAAGATTTAAAACGAAAGGTTTTGAGCTTCCCATTCCCGACCTTGAATAATTGTTGACGGACGGTTTGGCATATTCGAAACCCTTAAGCATTTTTCTTGCTTCCTGTTTCAGCTCCGTGATATTTTTTTTACGTTCATTTGCCGGAACCATAAAGACGCTCACACTTGCCAGATTGTGTTCGTCATTTTCATTTCCTGCCTGGATTGTCATGTAATTCAGCTCCGGGATTGTTTTTATTACGTCAGCGATTTTGTTCGCAACTTCATAGGTGCCGTCAAGGTTAGTCTGCGGGGGCATTTCTATGCTAACGAGAAATTCCGACTGATCTGAATCAGGCATGAAAGTTGTCTTGACAATGCCGAATACCGCAAGGCTGCCTATAAAAATAACGGCAGTTACAATAATGATGATAACCGGGTGGTTAAGGCTGACATTAACGATTTTACTATAATAATCATCCAGTTTCCTCTGAAATCTATCGAATGACCTTATAACGATATTTCTTGTCTTGGTACCGCTGCCGGCGAAATACCCTGATAAGAGCGGCGCAACAGCGAGCGCGTCGAATAAGCTGATTGCCATAGCGAAAACTACTGTGAGACCGAACTGTTTGAAGAACCTGCCGACTATTCCCTGAAGAAAGCCTATAGGGAGAAATACGGAAATAATAGTAAGAGTAGTTGCTATTACTGCAAGCATAACCTCGGTTGTGCCTATTTCGGCTGCTTTCATTGGAAGCATTTTCGTTTCTAATTTTCTGAAAATGTTTTCCCGTACAACAATCGCGTCATCTACAAGAAGCCCGACTGTGAGCGACAGGGCCATCAGTGTCATTATGTTGACTGTGAATCCCATTACATACATCAGAAGGAACGCGCCTAGAATGCTATTGGGTATGGCGATCCCGGTAATTATTGTGGAACGTATATTGCCGAGAAAGAAATAAACCACTATAATAGCAAGTAAAATACCAATTATCATTGTTTCGACAACATCGTTGATATTTCCGCGGATATACTTGGCGCTGTCGTAAACATAAAATAGTTCGGGTTTGCCTGCTGAATTCCTGATAATTTCGTTAATTGCAGGCATCCTGGCATTTATTTTATCTACGACTTCGACAGGGTTGGCACCTGATTGTTTAAGAACATCGATCAAAAGGCATGGCCTGGTTTCCATTGTTCTTGTTTTCTGTTTTTCTTTTCCCGAAAACAGACCATTAAAGAAACCCTGTTTTTCCGGAGTTACCTGTTTGGCATAATAGATTGAGGAAATACTTGTTGCTTCTTCAGCTCCGTCGCGTACAGTCCCGAGATCGCCTATTGTAATGGAATGATTGATATCTCCTGAAAAACTTATTATTGTTTTTTTTATCTGGTCAAGATTGTTGTATTCCCCGATTGTGCGAAATAGCGTGGATACTGATTTCTTGTCGAATTTGCCTACGGGAATGTTTGCGCCTCCGTTTTTTAACTGGTCAGCTACTGTAAGTGCGGATATTTCATAAGTATTTAGTTTATTCCTGTCCAGTTCAACCTGTATTTCTCTTCTTGTGCCTCCATTGATCCTGACTTCACCCACGCCGTCGGTTTGTTCAATAAGAGGCTTGATACGTTCTTTTGCAAGGTCGTAGATATCCGTGGCTGAAAGATCCGCGCTCAGGGCAAGGGTTAGAACCGGGGTATCCTGGATATCGAATTGCCTGACTAAAGGCTCTTCCTGCAGATCATCGGGCAGGTTGTTCCGCGCGAGTGCGACCTTCTCGCGCATCTTTTCCTCCGCGTATTTAACGTCGGTTTCATAAGTAAATTCCGCGATGATTATTGAATATCCTTCCAGATTCTGCGAGGACAGGTCTTTCAGGCCTGAGATAGTGCTTATTTGTTCCTCAAGGGGTTTGGATATCAGCTTTTCTATTTCATCAGGTGTCGCGCCTGTATAATATGTGGTTACCGACACTACCGGAAAATCCACAGGAGGATATATATCAACTCCTATCCGGTTCAATCCGATTATTCCCATAACAATAATTATAATTACTATACAGCTAATGAAAATAGGCCGTTTTATAGATAACCGCGCAATATTCATCTGTTTACTCCTTTGTTTTTACTGAAGACAGGTACTTTTCAACATTGACGTTATAGCGCTCAAATATTTCGTTTTTTGCAAGATCGAACTGGAGAAGCGCAAGGTTATAACCGACCAGGGCCTCCAGTTCCTGCTGGCGGGACTGTACCATGGAATCAAGTGCGAGTCTCATCGTGACGGAGTTGATCTTTCCAAGTCTTAACAGAGACAAAAGTTTGTTGTAATATAGTTCCGATTCGCTGCGGGCAGTCCGGGCTTTCTGAAGACTTGTATGCTGAACCTCTACGCCTTCGAGCTTGCTGAGAACGTCGTCGCGTAATTCAAGTTTTATGTTTTCTACGTTATATTCGGCCTGCCTGATCTTTAGATATGCGTTTCTCAGGTTTGCTTTTTGTTCCGTATCATCAAAAGGGATACTCAGTTTGAAATTTACTTCGAAGTCCGGATATGTTCCTGTCGCAGAATCTTTAAATGCAGGAAGATAGGTCGTCTCCTGGCCGATGGTTGTCAGATCTGTGCTGAGGGTCAGCGACGGAAGAGAATTGTTTTCATACATGGAAAGCGTTTTTCTGGAATTTTCGAGGTCAAGCAGGGCGTTTCTGTAATCTACGCGCTTTTTGAATGCTGAAGCCAGGGCAGAGTCTTTATCAAGGGGCGGCAGGGTATCTACAAGGTCGGTAACTCCTTTTACTTCGGTATCAGGAGGCAGGTTGACTGTTCTGAGGAATTTTCTTACTGCGTCCCTGTATTCTTTTTCGCAGGACGCAAGGTTTGCTTCTGCAACGGCAACTATGGCATTGTACTGGTTAAGGTCATAACTCTCCGCAAGACCGTACCGGGCGTTTCGTGAAATGATATCCCGTACTTCTTTATCGGACTGAAGCTCTGTTCCGGCATTATCAAGCGCGGATTTCCGGACTGTTACTGACCAGTAGTCGGCAAGAGCTGATACTACTAGCGCTGAAAGTCTGTCGATAATGGCTGCGCGTTGTATTTTAATTGAATTGTTGATTATATCCTTCTGAAGCCTGTCACTGTACCCGAATGCGTTCTTTAAAAGCTCCTGCTTTATGCTTATAAAAAATGAGGGCTCGTGATACGGGGGTTGTTTAGGTATCATGCCCGGAATGCCGGTATCATTCGCATCGTAGTAAAGCTCCTTGATGCCTGCGGAAACGCTGGTGGCAGAAGGGAAAAGTTTTGAAAGAGAAGCCAGGGCGTTCCATTGATAATTCTTGTCGCCGGTAAGAGCGCTCATGGCGGAATACGGCTCTTTATTATAGTTGTATCCCCCTTCTATGTCACCGGTTAAGGAATACCGCTTGTCGAATTTCATTGCCTCGGTATCTGTCATTATTACATCGTATTTAGCGGCTTGAAGAGTAAGATTGTTGTTCAATACCATTGCGATCGCCTCTTGCAGGCTTAATGTTTTATTGCCGATAGTCATACTTGTAGTCTTCACCTGAGACTCTTTTTTTTCATTATAATCTTTTTCCTGGGAAAATAAAAAGGAATTTACGCTGTTTATAAAAAGAATAAGGGTTATATAAAAAATATAAACTATGTTTCTTTTTACGCTTTTCATTATTTCCTCCGTGTTGATATTTAATTAAATCCTCAACTTGGCTGGCTTTTTGTTAATATAACTTTTCATCGATAAAATATACAGCAAAAAATCAGTTAAGCTGGATTATCAAGATCGGTTTAATTTTTATTTCTAATGCAGGGATTAAGCGTTCCTGTTTTAAGACCATTGAAAATCCGGCGATCTCTCCAGTAGAGGTGTCTCCTGATATGGGCAAGCGAATCTGAACAGGAGTTTGGAATATATACCCCGGAAAGTAAATTTCGGTTTCGATTTAATTAAACAAATAAATTATTTATATTAAAATGCTTTGGAGATATATATTGACTTTTTAGTATATGTTTTTCTATTATTTAAAGAAAACGGAAAAAAGGAAAAGTGAGACAAAATAACAAAAAAAATTGGGACATTTATGTGGGAATCTTTTTAATTTCCCTGGTAACGCTTTCATTTGAAGTAATTGTAAACAGACTGTTTTCCTTAATGTTCTGGTATCATTTCGCGTTCATGATTATATCCATTGCATTATTCGGGATCGGGTTCGGGGGATTGCTGGTATTTTTTTTAAACGGGTTCATTAAACGTTTTTCTGTACAGGTGCTTGCAATATTATCATTGATTTTAGCAGTTGTTTTACCTCTTTCAATTCTGATTGTTAACAATATACCTCTGCAAATGGAGCTCGTTGTAAAATCGGGTCTTCATCAGAAATACTTCATATTATTTTTTTTAACGCTTTCTGTGCCGTTTATAATTACGGGTTTTATTTTTTCGTTTATATTTACGAATTACAGGGATGATATTAATAAAATTTATTTTTTTGATCTTGTGGGAGGCGGTATTGGCTGTTTTTTTACTCTTATTATTTTCCCTCATAACGGGCCTTTTGTTTCGGTAAGTATTCTTTCGATACTTGCAGCAATTGCTTTGTTCATCTTTGCCAGAAAAAGATATAAATATTTTTCGGTTGTTATATCGCTTTTAATATTGCTTGTCAATGTTGTTATCCTTTCCGGTGATTGGGTCACTAAAATGGAGCCTCGGATCAGTGATTCTAAAAAAAACCTGTATAAGCTGGGGAAGAAATTATATTCGGACTGGGATAATTTTGGTTATACCGTGGTTCATGAAAGAAATACGAAATCCCTGGAAGTTACAACAGGTTATACAACTTATTCGCATATGTACGATATGCGTAATTTAAAGAATGTTTTTTCGTACAGGGGACCCGGCCTTGACCGTGACCAGTATTATCCGTTTATTATAAAGAAAAAACCTGAAAATGTAGGTATTGTCGGTGTCGGATCAGGAAGGGATGTTATGATTTCATTGGTTAACGGCGCAAAAAATGTTTACGGCGCGGAATATAATCCGACTATGTTCGATATTTTTATGAACAAATTCAGTTTTTATAACAAGGGGCTGGGCCACTATCCGAATGTTCATATTGAGAACCAGGAAGGAAGGTTTTTTATAAGGTCTTCAAGGATTAAGTTTGATATTCTGTTTTTT
This sequence comes from uncultured Leptospirales bacterium, assembly GCA_964631555.1. Taxonomy (GTDB): domain Bacteria; phylum Spirochaetota; class UBA4802; order UBA4802; family JAFGDQ01; genus CAZVYR01. The sequence continues at coordinate 9,910 of CAZVYR010000036.1, read as the reverse complement.
GATAATGCAATTGCCATTGCCGCGGTCAATTCCGGTGCTTTTACTCTTACCGAGGGTTATCTTTATACGGTTGAAGCATTTATGGATTATATAGAACATTTATCGCCCGAAGGTGTTCTTTACCTGAGCAATCCTTACCAGGATTATATAAGGTTTATAACTATCGCAAGGGAAGCCTTCAGAAGATTGGGTAAGGAAAAGGATTTTAAAGACAGCATTATAGTCATCAACAACCAGAATAAATCATACCCGCGCTGTAAGGTATTAATTAAGAACGGTAAATTCAGGAAGTCTGAAATTAAGGCATTATCGGATTTTGTATCTTTATTGAAGACTGTCCCCAAGTTTTTATATATTCCAGATAAAAAATTGAATACTTATGCAGAAAGACTTATAACAAAAGACAATATTGGTAAATATTATTCTAAGAGTGTTATTGAGATCAGGCCTTCCACAGACGACTGGCCTTTCTATTCACAGTTTGTCAAGACTGACTCGATTTTTAAAACTCATGATGAACGAAACGCGCTTAATAAAAGGATCTTTGAAAAAAGCCCGTTTATTATGCTTACTAATCTCGCGAAAAATGTTCTGTATTTTTCTTTGTTGGCATTGATCATCCCTTTGGTTTTATTTAATTTTAAGGGCTTTAAGAATATGAAGCATAAAGTAAGCAGTATTATTTTTTTCGCGTGTATTGGATTCGCTTTTATGCTGATTGAAATTGTATTGATGCAAAAATACATGCTTATCCTCGGTCACCCGGTTTATTCCTTTTCTATTGTGCTGTCTTCCTTATTGATCACTACGGGAATTGGCAGTTATATATCCGGGAAAATTTCTTCACCTTATACCGCAATTTTGATTGGTATTATGGGAATATTAGTTTCAATTATTCTTTCATTTTTATTTTCTTTTTATATAGGCATTGATGTAATCGATATGGCGTTCTGGGCAAGGTCGGCTATAATTATTTTCTTAACAGGTGTCAGCGGACTGTTTATGGGTTTTATGATGCCTTCCGGGATCAGGATAGTATCAGCAGTCGAGAGCTCCATACCATGGTTGTGGTCTATTAACAGCATTTTCTCGGTTCTGGCGAGCTTCGCGGCGGTTTTTATTTCAATAAGCTTCGGGTTTAATATCGTTCTTTTCCTGAGTGCTGTTGTATATTTTACAGGTGTGTTATCCTTGATGGTGGGTTATTTTATATTCGGCAGTTAACAATATGCCGGCCGGGTTCTTTTTTTCATCCGGGGCTGTATTTCAGGGCTCCGGGATGCGTTTTTATGCCTGAACGGTTTATATACGAAGCTGAAACGGAGGGGATTGGAAGAAAGTTCAAAGTTGGAAGTTCCGGGTTCCAGGTCAGAGGAGAGTTCTTTGAGTTCAGTTCGTCTATTGGAGTATGATTAACTGCCTGCATTACTCTTTTTAAATATTTCGAGATGAACAGATTGTACCCGCTCATGTTTAGATAGCGGGCCTTGCGGATGTATTCGTGTTTCTCGTCCGCACTAAGGGACTGCCAGGAGCGCACGGCTTCACCGAAGCTGCGGCGCACTTCACGCTGGGCTTCGGTGTCCGGGTTGCGCGGGATTACATGGAGGCGCACGCATTGCGTGATCGCGCCGCCGGCGCGACGTCGTGTGTAAAACACGACGTTGCCTATACGTCCGCTGATCGAGTTTATCAATATGTTCGGTGTTGCTGTTGCCATTTGTTGTTTTCCTTTGATGCTCAATTAGGAACAGGCATGCCTGTTCCTTACCGGGTTAAAGTTTTTTACCCTTCTATTAATATATACAATTTCACCTTACAGTTTTTGGGTATTTTTAGCGGATTTTGGGGGATTTTTTTAATTTTTTTTGGGGAATTATATTTTTTTTAAAATATATGGAGCGCTGATAATTATAAGCATAGCTCATTTAGATTTAAATGATCAACGAGGTTCCAAATCAATGGGAAGACATCCCATAAATCTTTAACTTTCAAGGAGAGTTGCATGAGATCTTATTATGGCAGTAAAGTTATTGTTGTTACAGGCGGTGCATCAGGAATCGGAAAAGCTCTTTGTTCGGAATTGGCTGGTTACGGAGCTAAAGTTATTTCAGCAGATATCAGCAATATTGATTCAGCCGAAGAAGCGGAAAACATAAGGAAAGTAAAACTGGATGTATCCGACAGAGATGATTTTCAAAGAGTAATTGATAATGTTGTTAAGGATTACGGCCGGCTTGATATGATTTTCAACTGTGCGGGAATCAATGTTGTTGTTGGTGAAGCTTATGATTTGACACTGGATCAATGGAAGAAGATGATAGATGTTAACCTGTGGGGAGTCATTCATGGAACTCACATGGCTTATAAATACATGGTTAAACAGAAATCAGGCCAGATCGTGAATATTTCTTCTTTGGCAGGGATGCTGGGGTATCCTCTGAACCTTCCATATGTTGCGACTAAATCTGCGATTATCGAGATTTCAAATTCTCTCCGCGCTGAAGGCAAAGCCTTTGGAGTTAAAGTTAATGTTACTTGTCCGGGATATATCCAGACAAATTTTATTGATAGTCTTAATTACATAGGTGCTGACAATAAAAGGATGGTTGATCTTTTGCCTTTCAAACCGATTTCCGTTACTAAAGCTGCACATATAATTCTGAAGAGAGTAAAAAAGAATCAGGGTATTATTCTTTTCCCGTTTTACGCTAAGTTAATGTGGATTATCAAAAGGATGAGCCCGCTATTCTTAAACCCGATATTTAAGAAGACTGTTGTTGAATACCGGGAGGAAAGAGCTAATTATAGTGTGTAAAGAAGCCGGGCATAACAACACCAGCTATTTATATGTTCCTATATTGCCGGAACTCCCCGGGCTATGGATCATGACTCAGGAAGTTCCGGTATTCATATTTGTTTTATTTGGCAGCGGCTAAAAGTGTCCGTTTAACCAGAGTTTTGGCAATCTGAACTTTATACTTTGTTTCAGATAGCGGCATTGCATCTTCCACTGCTGCAGCTCCGGCAGCTTCTGCGTTCGCTTCGTTGATCGTTTTGCCGGCGATCGCTTTTTCAGCTTTAACAGCCCTGTAAGGTTTCGGGGCAACAGCGTTGAGACAGATACGGGGACTGTCGCCGCCTACCATGACTGCACAGTTGACTACAGGGAAATCGATCGATTTCCGGAGGGCAAATTTCATAAATTCGCTTCTGGCTCCTGCCCGGGGGGCTGGTACCTGAATTTCCGTAACAATCTCATCAATGTCAAGAACCGTATTGCCCGGTATCCTGGCATCAAAGAAATCTTCCGCATTGATTATCCGCCTGTCTGTGACAACCCTGGCGTCAAGTGCAATGAGAGCAGGAGCAATATCGGAAGTATGTACTGTATAACAGCCGCAGTTTCGGCACCGCCTTGCCTCGCTCCCGGCTTCCTCTGCAGTCAATGTAAACGAATCCTCCAGGTCCAGACAACGCTTGTCTGCATCGACCTCCTTATGTTTCTGCGCCTCCTTCTTCACTATCCCTGCCTGGTCAAAGCTTATAAATTCAGGTACATATTCGTTTGTGTCGCTTTGTTCCCTGTAATCCACACCAAGGTAGCGGTTCATGCCGTTGGCTGCCTTGTGCCCGTTTGCTACGGCCCCGATGACTGTCGCTGGGCCGGTTGTGGCATCTCCGCCTGCGAAAATACCTTCCCTGGAGGTCATCTGCGTTTCACCGGATACGTCGATCAGCCCTCTCCGGTCCAATTGCATCTGGTATTTATCATCCAGAAAAGAAAGATCAGCCTGTTGTCCTACAGCCATGAGGATATTTTCAGCTTTCACTACAGTCTTTTCACTTTCGTCATACTGCGGATTAAACGCACCGTTTTCGTCCCAGGGGTTTATGCAGCGTTTGAGTTCCATTCCCCTGACAGCGCCGTTCTCCTCAACAACCCTGGAAAGGCCCCAGGAAGGCATGATAATGATTCCTTCTTCTTCTGCCCTGGCAATCTCTTCACTGCTTGCAGGCATGCGGTCTCCCGGTTCGAGACAGGCCATGGTCACCTTTTTCGCCCCGAGGCGCTTTGCCGTGATCGCCACGTCCATAGCTACATTGCCGCCCCCTGTGACAAGCACTTCAGAGCCGATCTTTCCTTCCATCCACTTGTTGACCTCAACGAGGAAGTCAAGGCCGAACACAGTCAGCTCTTCACCTGCTATCCCGATCACAGGCCGCTTCCACGCACCGGTGGCATAGAATACGCTGTCATACTTCTTTTCAAGCTCTTCCGGCCTTACCACAGCACCTACTTTTGTGTTTAACTTAAAGACGACGCCCATCTTTTCAAGGGCTTTTATGAATTTCCTGACAATATCCTTGGGGAGCCTGTAGGCCGGGACAGCATACATAAGCATTCCTCCTGCCTCCTCCTTGCTGTCGAAGACCGTCACCCTGTTTCCGGCTTTGCGCAGATAATACGCAGCAGAAAGGCCGGAGGGTCCTGCCCCTGCTATAGCTACTGATTTGCCCGTATCATTCTTCGGCGGTTCAAAGAACATGTCGCTGTTCTCCAGGATGTAATCGCCCAGGGCGCGCTCAACACCGCCGATAAGGACGCTTTCGTCTTCCTGGCTGCGGTTGCAGCCCATCTGACAGAAATGAGCGCAGACACGGCCCGTAATGGCAGGCATCGGGTTGAACTTCATGATGGTCCGTGCCGCTTCTTCCAGGTTTCCCTTCCGTATCAGGGCCATGTATCCGGGGATATCCGTTCCAGCCGGGCATTCCTGCGTGCACGGTGTTGCATTGGCCTTCATTCCGCCGAAAATAGAATGATAACGGTTTTCTCCGGTAACTGCGAAGCATTCTTTGCCGCCCTTGCGGATGCAATGGAAGCGGTTCTCCGGTTTGCGAAAGTACCAGCAGCGGTTAAGCTGTGCTATGTTGCCGCCGATAGTGCCCATATCACGGATATGCGGTGAAGCAACGCTGCCGGCAGCCTGTGCCAGCGCAGTATAATTATTCTTAACAGCCTGGTCTTCAGCTATATCTGACAGGCGGGTAACTGCTCCTATTTTTAGCATGCCGTCCTTTTCTCTGATGTAGTCGAGACCCGGGACCGACTTGATGTTTACGACAGTTGAAGGATAACCCGGAAGTATATTGTCCTTGAGTGTACCGAGCAGATCAGTGCCGCCGGCGTTGATGCTGGTTTTCCCGTCACCAAGAGCAGTTACAGCTTCCTCCAGGGATTTAGCGTGTATGTGATTGAATGGTTTCATGTTTAATCTCCTATGCTTTGCCCAGCGCTTTAAGTACCTTGTCAGGAGTTGCCGGCGGGTCTATCCAGACGCCTATCGCATTGTGAATTGCAATAATGACAAGATGAGTATTGGCCAGTGAGTGGCTGATGCCGCTTGCTCCGTAAACTGCGTTTCCGGAACGGGTCTCAAGAAAGTCACGATCCACCCGGGGCACATCCAGTATGCCTGGTTTTTTGTAATCAATCATGTTCATATTGAGTTTTACACCGGTTTTTTTATCATATACATAATCTTCCAGCAACTGGCATCCCTGGCTAAAATACATAACCTGGTCGATCTGGCTTTCCAGCGAAGTACGCCTGATGACCTTGCCCGGATCAGCAACCACGCCGAACCTGAGTATTTCAACCATGCCTGTTTCAGTGTCTACTGCAACTTCGCAGAAAGCTGTATTCATTGTATCCAGCATTCTTCCAAAACCCTGGCTCCAGATTGCTGCCGGTGGTCTGCCTGCGTAGGTTGCGAATATATTTTTCTGTACAGCAGAAACGAGCGGGACTCCTGTGCCAGGTTCAGCTTTTATTATTACCTTTCCATCCGCAAGGTCAATATCTTCGGGTTTCAGGCCTTTTAACGGACTGGGCCCCTCAGGCTTTTTAAAGAAAGCCGCCATCATGTCGGTCGGCTGCGGCGGATTGTTTGCTTCTTCAATTGCGGCTTCCAGTATCTGCTGCTTCAGGATATTCGCACACTCTTTCATTGCCCAGGAGGAGGCTGTGGTTCCGTCCGATCCTCCGCCGACAGGTGTGAATTTTTCCCTGTAATCAAAGTCAATGCTGATATCCTTGTATTCCAGGCCAAGTTCCTCTGCAACGACCATTGCATTGGCTTCAACCGCGTATATTCCGGTGCACGGCCCCTGTGTCGGCAAATGCACCACGCCGTTGCGAAGCTCCAGCTTGCAGTTATACCCTGATACAGCGTGCCGCGGACACATCTGGTACCTGAAGCTTGCTCCGTGCATTCTTCCATCCGGAAGCTTTTTCGCACCCGCGCTGTGCCAGTTCCAGTCCATGAGTTTCTTTCCCTCTTCAAGGCATTCCTCAAAGCTGAGAACCGGATCAGTGTCGCTCTGGGATGTCGGGCCGTGCAGATTAGCTTTGGCGATGTCGATCGGATCCTTTCCCAGCTTTTCAGCAATAAGATAAATTGCCATGGTGATGGAATCCCAGTTGAACGGACAGTGCTGTCCGCTCACATACATGATCCCGCGGTTGCTGTCGACAATCTCCATACTCTGCCTTATGTTCCGGCATTTTGTGGTATAATAAGGGCCGTAGGCCTGGTCGCCGGAAGTACCGAACGCCGAACTCCCCCTTACACCGCCGTCCGCGATCGAAAAATCATCGATAGCGGTTATCAGACCGTTATTTTTAAAACCGACCTTCAGATGCATAAAGCGCTCTTTCATAAGGAAATCAAAGGTTTCCGTGCGCGTATTTACACACCGGACAGGTCTTCCTGTCCTTTTGGCGAGCAGAGGCGTGATCTCCTGTGATCTCCTCATGCCCCAGTCACAGTACTTTCCTCCCTGGAAGATGCCTTCCTGGATTGTCTTCTCCGGAGGCATGCCGTACATAGCTGCTATCTTTTCCCTGTTCTGGACAGCTCCTTCAATTTGAAGGCTCTTTCCTTCCCCGTGATAGGGGTCGTCGAACCACCATGCAACAGATCCCGGAGGATTAGGTATATGGGATGCAAAAGCAGGCATGTTCAGATCGTATTCTATAACCTGATCAGCTTCCTTAAAACCGGCTTCTATATCTCCCTGTACGATATTCGAATAGGAAATATTTCCTTTTTTAGGAGGATTATTGCTCATATCCCTGCTGAACATTGAGGGTGCTTCTTTCTCCCCGGGCCTGATAACAGGAGCATCCGGTTTTCTGCCATCGCGCAGGTCAATAATATGCGGTAATATTTCCCATTTTACGTCAAGCTGTCTTAAGGCTTCCTCGCATATATCTTCATTCTCCGCCACAACTATGACTGCCACTTCTGCCCCTTCCTGGTCTGCTATATTATCAAGCCATGGCTTGGGAGGCCCGAAACCGATGCTTTTTAAGTTTTTTATATCTTCATCTTCCCAGGTGACTATATCCGCAACGCCCGGGATGGCTCTCGCCTTTGCAGTATCCACGCTGACAACCTTTGCATGCCCGTAAGGGCTGCGCAGGAATTTTGCGTGAAGCATGTTCGGAAGCACATAGTCTATGCCGAATTTGGCAATGCCTGTTGCAAGGGCATAAGACAGTTTGCCCGGGAGGTTGGGTTTACCAACAACTCTGAAATGTTCTCTTTGTCCGTTTACACCAGCTATATCAGCCATACTATTCTTCTCCTTTATTCATCTTCAGTGTTGCTTCCATGATCGCGGTGGAGTGGCGCGGATATGTTCCGCAGATGCAGATGTTGCCTGCAAGGGCCTCGCGGCAGTCCTCTTCAGTCGGATTCGGTTTCTTATCAAGAAGCGCTTTGGCAGAGACCAGGAAACCGGGAGTGCAGTAGCCGCACTGCATGGCGTCCCATCTGCAGTAAGCATCGATCAGGGGTTTCCACTTCGGATCTGCTGCGATGCCTTCAATTGTCTGTATGGATTTTCCTTCACATTCTGCAGCGAGTACAGAGCAGGAAAGGACAGGCCTTCCGTCCATAATGACAGTACAGGAACCGCAGACCCCACGGTCGCACATCTGCTTTGACCCTGTGAGCCCCAGCCTGAACTGGAGTGTGCGATGCAAAGTCCAGTGGGGTTCAATAAGCACTGTGCAATCTTTCTCATTAACATACAGTCTGACTGTTATAGGAACAATGGCGTCCGGATGTACGGAAGCATAGTGAAATTTCAGATCCTCATAGTTGATATAATTCCTGTTACAGATCGGACAGGCGAATTGTGTGAGTTCCGCGGGTATCGCTTCAATCGTTTCGGCAGACTTTGCCTGTGCCGATTCCGGGGTCAGCATCATTCCGGCACCGGGTGTTCGGTCGGTGACAACGGTACCCATATTTTTCGGCAAATTGCTATTATTCAGACTTCCGGATATATTTCTGGTGTTTTTTTCTTCAGTCATGAATAGTCCTCCTCAATAATATTAATTGTAATGAGCTGCCCAAAAAAAATTTACCGGCAGGACAGGGATAATTCTTGGATTACATAATAAAAAATCAGGAAATAATGCAAGTAGAAAAAGATGAAGAAACAGTTTACGGAAGAATAGATTTATTCGATTTTAATATAATCTATTGGAACTCCTCCACATCCTTTCGGAGTGTTGATGCAATTTCCTCAAGTTGTTTTACGCTCATTTCCACTTCTTCGGCCCCTGACGCGTTTTGCTGGGTAAGATCATTAATGCTTGTAATTGATTTGGTTATCTCTTCGATGACGACTTTTAATTCTTCTGTGGCGGTTGTGATCTCATTAGAGCGTTTTGTTGTTGATTGCACTTCGCCGGTTACATGTGCGTTCGCCTCTGTTTGTTTCTGCATCAATTGTGAAGCCTCGGTAATCATTTTATCGATAGAGGAAACCCCTTCAATTATTAAAGCCATAGTCTCTATTGAAGAATCAACGTTTGATCTTCCGCTGCGGATTTCCTCAGTATTTGTTTTAATAAGCCTGTCAATTTCCTTTATGCTTACGGCTGTCTGTTCAGCCAGCTTGGAAATCTCGTCAGCTACAACTGCGAAGCCTCTGCCTGCTTCTCCTGCCCTTGCTGCTTCAATAGCAGCATTGAGGGAGAGTAGATTTATGCGGTCCGATATATCGTTTATCATTTTGACAACACTTGTCATCTTTTCTGAACTTGCATTGATTTTTTCCATGCTGCCGTTCATATCATTCAAAGCTTTTTCACCGTTTTTAACCTTTCCGGAGATTTTGTCTGTTTCTCCTATTACTTCACCAAGGCCCTTATCCATCATCACTATGGTTGATGAAAGATCTTCAATTGTATCGGAAAGCGTCATATTGCTCTTATGCTGATCCGAAGTGTTCACTGCCATGTTATCAACAACACCCGATACTTCTTCGACTGTAGAAGTAACCTGTTCGACAAACGCAGCCTGGTTTTGTGCATTATCAGCAAACTGTCTTGATGTAGCGGACAATTGTTCAGATGCAGTTGAAAGCTCAATTATCCGGGTCGACTGATGTTGTAAAAAACTATTAGTTTTTTGATAGAGCTCTTTGTTCCTTTCAGATTCTTTCTGTGCTAATTGACTGGCTTTATTTAAAACATTTTCCAGTAGAACAACAAGGATTAAAGAAAGAACAATAGATGCTATAATATCCCCGAATTGTGTTTTACCGAAGGTGAGCGCTTGGTCCGTGGAAAATTCCATGTGATTATAGTATACTATACTAATTATTAAAAAGACTGCGGAGGTAATTACGGCAACCCTCTTTGAAATAAAAAGAGTAGCCAGGATCAGTATTGCCGGGACATAATAGAAGGAAGGGCTGAAAGTTTCAGGAATCCTTTTGATATAAATACCCCATAACACTGAAAAGACAGTAAATATAATTATAAGATACGCTGAAACCAGATATCTTTTTTTTACAAGTAACAGTAAACTTATAAATGATATGA
>CAZVYR010000035.1:0-17534 GCA_964631555.1 uncultured Leptospirales bacterium | reverse complement strand
TCGGGGATCCTTATTCTTCACATACAGCAAGCCTGGGTGTAATGGTCTCTTTTTAAGGAATTCAGCCTTACCGGCTTCTCATTCTGATATTGCAGAAATAAAAATAAAATTTCTAATAAAAGTCTGTAAATATTACTTTTTAAGTTGATTACAATATAACGGTTTGATCTGTATTTTCATTTATATTAGAGATGAGCCGGGTTTTTAATACGCAGAGTAAGAGGGGCAGGTTGTCACAGGTTTATAGTAATGATAGAAATCGGAAATCTTGAGATTAATGGCAATATTGTTCTCGCTCCTATGGCGGGGTATACTGATTCGCCTTTCAGGCGTATTGCGAGAGAGGCGGGGGCTGCTCTTGTTATTACCGAACTTGTCAGTGCTGAGGGTATTGTCAGGAACAGCAGAAAGACGACCGATCTTTTAAGATTCTCCGAAGCTGAGAGGCCTCTGGGCATACAATTGTTCGGCAATGACCCGGGTGTGATGGCTGAAGCAGCGAGGATTGTTGAGCAGTTGAGCCCTGATTTCATTGATATCAATATAGGATGCCCGGCGCGCAGGGTGCTTAAAAGCGGATCAGGAGCTGCGTTGCTGAGCAGCCCGGAGCTTGTGGGCGAGATTGCTATGCGTATCAGGGCCAGTGTCTCCATCCCTGTTTCGGCAAAGATAAGGATAGGGGTTGACGCGGAAAACAGGAATTATGCCGAGATCATAAATATACTTCAGGATTCTGGTATATCTTTCATTTCAGTACACGGGAGAACGCGGTCTCAGGGTTTTACAGGAGAGGTTGACTGGAATACTATAAAGGAGATCAAAAGCATGTGCAAAGTCCCTGTTTTCGGGAACGGGGACATCGGGTCGTATCGTGAGGCTTTAGCGCGGCTTGATTCTTCAGGGTGTGATGCTGTCATGATCGGCAGGGCGGCTGTGGGTAATCCTTGGATATTCGGGGGGGGTGAACCTTCGGTTGAGGAGATATTCGGGCAGATGAAGACTCATCTTGATCTTATGCTGAACTTTTACGGGGAAAACGGGATCATCCTTTTCAGAAAGCACGCGGCGAAGTATATCAGGGGAATGGAAAACAGTGCGAAGCTAAGGGCTATGCTTATGAACGCCAGGACCAGAGAAGATGTTCTTTTAAATCTGGACAGGTATGTTGCGGAAGGGGCGTCTTATGGTAAATAGTCTAAACCGGCAGCCCCCGGAATTTATACCGGGGCTGCCGGTTTAGTCTTTATTATTCCGATTCTTCCGAAGGCATATCAGTATCGGCGCCTTCTTCCATGGTCGGCTCATCAGCAGGCTTGTCTTTTTTGCAGCCTATGAAGCTGATGCTTAAAGTGAGACCTATTAAAGCGATTCCTAAAAATGCGAAAAGTTTCGTCTTCATTTTTACTTTCTCCAAGTTAATAAGATTTGTTTATATATATTCATTGATGAAAAGAAAAAATCAAGCAAATTTTAAAAATAAAAAATAAATCATTATTTTAATAAATTATTTTAAAGAAATTATTGTTTATATGAATTTTGAGTTAGCTTTTAATATTTTTTCTATTTCTTTTTTTGTGAGGCTCGGATAGATAGGGAGCGAAAATAATTTATTCGACAGCCTTTCACTGTTGGGATAGTCCATTGGTTTAAGTTTTAAGTACCTGTGGAGCGGTGTTGTGACAGGCCTTTTTACTTCGATTTTATTCTTTTTCCAGTAAGTCTCGGTTTTTTCGGACGGTGAATCGAATAATACGGGAAAGGAATGGAACACGAATTCTTCATTATAATGATACATTGTTTTGTGGGATGTGAATTTTATTGATTCGTAATATAGCTTCGCGATCTCTTTCCGTCTTTTTATAAAATCCCTGAGCCTGGATAACTGGTTTATGCCTATCGCGGCCTGGAAGCCGTTCATGGTATAATCGTAACTTATATTCAGGTTGTCGGGCTGTGCTTCCCTGTGATCCCGCATTGCTGCAAATAACCGGGAATTGTTCGTAAGCGCGATACCGCCGTTCCCGGTTGTTATTATTGAGCCCGGAGAGAATGATGCTATTCTTATGGTTCCCGATGCCGGGGTATTCTCGAAATTGTACCCGATTATATGGGATATATCTTCAATGACAGGAATATTCAATTGAAGAAGGTCTTCGATATTAATTGGAAAACCGAAGAGATGGCCTGTGACTATTGCCTTGGTCCGCGGAGTGATCTTTTCTTTTATTTGTGCTAAAGACGGAACAAATGAGCTGTCCTCTGCGTCTACAATAACAGGTGAGGCGCCTGTCAGTGTAAGGGCACTGAGCGGAGCGAGGTCAAAAAAAGAAGGGATTATTACTTCATCGTTTGCCCTTAAATCCAGGGATTTGTATGCCAGGTGGTACGCGGAAGTTGATGAGTTGACAGCGAGCGCGTGGCGCTGGTTAATGAGAGCGCATACGTTATTTTCAAATTGTTTAACGAGGCTGCTGCCTGCGAGATCGCCGTTCATCAGGTAATCGAGGACTCCTTCCATTTCTTTACGTGTAATTGTCGGCTTGTTTGAAACTATATTCATTTATATATCCCCGGTCTTTCTTATGCGTAAGATTATGTTTCACTTTCAATGGTGTTTGTATTATTTATCAATCAATTTTCTGTTGCTAATTAAGAAAATATGCTACATAATTAAAATGCTGTCGTACATTATATTCTTTTATGTTAAGTCGTTTTATGATAATTCCGATAAAAATGATAGATAGTAACCTATCCCGCCCGCAGGGCCGGGATATACTCTGAAGAAACAACAAAAGCAAGAAAACAGGCCTTCTGAAAATTGATTACTCAGAAGAGCTTTTGGAGGTAATAGTATGTTGAAGATTGTGCGTGGAATACTGATTCTTGTCGGGATATTACTAATATTCCTGTTGCTGACCGCATGCTCGTCCGGCAGTGTCTTTACAAAGAAAGCCGAATGGGAACATATTCCCGGGGAATACAATGAGATGCCGGAGAAAGATGAGTTCTCTTACGATGATACGAGAGAAAAGCGGGATGCCGGTTATGATAGCAGGCTAAGGCAGGCAGAAACTAATGATCGATACGCGGAGACCCGCGATAATTATACAGAACCGGATCAGGAAAATAATAAGAATAAGGTAATTAATTCTTTTGACGATCAATCAAATCATAATAAATATTATGAAACAGGTTACGCGTCATGGTATGGAAGGGAATTCCATGGCAGGAAAACCGCTTCAGGCGAAAGATTTGATATGAACAGGTTTACCGCTGCTCATAAGAAACTGCCTTTCGGAACACGGTTAGAGGTAACCAATCTTGAGAACGGCAGCACTGTGGATGTTGTAATTAACGACAGGGGGCCTTATAAGGACGGCAGAATACTCGATCTTTCATACGCGGCAGCCAGAAAGCTGGGGATAATTGCGAGCGGTGAAGGTAAAGTCGGGACGAGGATCCTGGGTAAAGTTGATGGAGAGAATTGTGCTGATAACCGTGATAGCGGCGGGGACCAGGTAATGGGAGTAGGTTACAGAAATGAAGAGTATCATCCCGGTAACAGGGAAGAGTATACCGGTGACCGGAATCAGAGCGATAACGGTAATTTTACGATCCAGGCCGGGGCATTCTATTCCCGCAGAAATGCCGAAAGGTTCAGGACACGTTTACAGGGACTTTTCGATAACCCTGTGAGCATTGTAAATGAAAATGACATGTATAAAGTCAGAATAGGGAACTTGAGAAGCATGGGCCAGGCCGCGGAAACAAAGAGAATTCTGAAAAATGAGGATATTTCGTCCTTTATTATTGAGAGCCGGGACTAAAAATTGTTTATGATCCGGGATGCCGCGCTCAATATCTGGAAATATACTTCGTAATCATCAGGAAAATCAGAGTATTATCTCAATTATCTATATAAATTATATATATATGATAAATTTTTGTTGACATTAACAAGCAGTATATCTTATAAAAAAAACATGGACTAAAATGTCAGGTTTGCCCACGTAGCTCAGTCGGTAGAGCATTTGCATGGTAAGCAAAAGGTCACCAGTTCGATTCTGGTCGTGGGCTCAAAAAGCTCTGCCGGCAATCACTTTGCAAAAATTATTCCACAAATATTTAACACTATAATTAAGAGTTGAAAAATAATTACTTTTTTTATTAATTGCTTGACTGAAAAAGAGCAGATAATAATTTGCTCTTATTTTGTATGGCATTATTATGGTTTTATAAATGAATAAAATTCAGGTTTTTCAAGGTTTTATATATGAGAGATATAATATTGTTGGCATGCGGGGATTGTAAAAGAAAGAATTATTCTACTACCAAGAATAAAAAAATTCATTCTGGAAAGTTTAGTACAAATAAATATTGTAAATTTTGTAATAAATATACGGAACATAAAGAGACAAAAGCCTGATATTCCGGGAATATTCAAAATACAGAGGATCGGTGATTAATGTTTAAGCCAATCAATCAAGTGGTCAATTTTGTCCGTGAATCAAGGGACGAATTACGTAAAGTAAACTGGCCGGAAAAGGATGAGGTTACCAGCTTTACTATTGTTGTTATAGTTTCGGTTATAATAGTGTCTCTATTCCTCTGGATAGTTGATACATCCCTAACGATGATTATGAAAACTGTGATGTACTAATATGGCAAAAGAGTGGTATGTAGTTCATACTTATTCAGGGCATGAAAATAAGGTAAAACTTGCACTTGAGAAAAGAGTTGAGAATACCGGCCTGGGGAATAAAATAATCCAGGTAAAAGTCCCGACAGTTGATGTCCCGGAAATAAAGGACGGCAAAAAGAAGGTAAAGACAAAAAAGTTTTTTCCTGGTTATATAGTCATTGAAATGGAATTCGATGATGAAACCTGGTCAATGGTTAAAAGTATTCCGGGAATTACTAACTTTGTTGGCGCTTACGGCTCGAAGAAACCTAAACCCTTAACCAAAAGTGAGGTGAATGCGTTATTCGATCAGGTAAGTGAGGAAAAAACAAAGGAAAGAGTGTCTGCGGAAATTGATTTTTCAGTCGGAGAACATATAAAGGTTATTGACGGACCTTTTAATAATTTTAATGGCACTATTGAGGAAGTATTTCCCGAAAAGGGCAGGGTGAGGGTTAAGGTTGAAATATTCGGACGCGGCACACCGGTTGAGCTGGATTATCTTCAGGTTAGCAAAATTTAGTTTTATAAAACATTTCATATTTTTATTTCAGAAACAATTCACTTAATTCTATAAAATAATTTATAAAGGTATTTGTAAATGGCGAAGAAAAAAAAGGCGATAGTTACCCAGATAAAGCTGCAAATCCCGGGTGGTGAAGCTAACCCGGCACCACCTGTTGGGCCTGCGCTCGGACAGCAGGGTCTGAATATAATGGAGTTTTGTAAGGCTTTTAATGAAAAGACAAAGGATAGTCCGGGCTTGGTTTTGCCTGTTGTGATTTCGGTTTATGAAGACAGGTCTTATACCTTCATTATTAAAACACCTCCTGCACCGGTTCTTATTAAAAAGGCGCTGAAACTGGAGAAAGGATCCAGCGAGCCTAATAAGATAAAAGTCGGTGAGATCAAGAGAGCCCAGCTTGAAGAAATAGCAAGTCTGAAGATGCCTGATCTTAATGCTAATGATCTTAATGCTGCTGTAAAAATTATTGCAGGCACGGCAAGGTCAATGGGTGTTAGTGTTGTAGACTGATTCTTTATATAGAAGAAATAATATTTCAAGCCATAATAATGTTGGATACCTCCGAAAAAAAGCATTAAAAATATTATCCATATATTGTATAATTTATTTAATTCAATTTGTTTTAAAATAATTAGTTTGATAATCATAAATATTATGAATGCGGATTATTGATAGGAGTCATAAAATGAAACGCGGAAAAAATATTGTAAACGCCAGAAGTAAAGTTGATAAATTGAATCTTTATACCCTGGGCGACGCGGTCAAAATGTTGAAAGATACTAAATTTGTCAAGTTTGATGAAAGTGTAGAAGTCGCCGTAAAGATTGTTCATAAAAGCTATCAGAATATAAGGGGATCTGCTACTCTGCCTTTTGGAACCGGCAAGGATGTCAAGGTTCTGGTAATTTGCAAGGGGGACAAACAAAAGGAAGCACGGGATGCAGGTGCTGATTATGTTGGAGCTGAAGATGTGATCGAAAAGATCAAAGAGGGCTGGATTGATTTTGAAGCAGTAGTTGCTACTCCTCCAATGATGAAGGAAGTAGGGAAGCTTGGCCCGATATTAGGTAAGAAAGGATTGATGCCCAAACCCAAAGCCGGTACTGTTACTGAGGATATTAAAGGGATTGTTAAAGCTCTAAAAGGCGGCAGGGTAGAATATAAAGCTGATAAAACCGGTGTTATTCATATGGGAGTTGGCAAGATGTCATTTGATGATGTTAATATAGTTGAGAATATAAAATCCTTTTTTAACCAGATAATAAAAGATAAGCCTTCGGATGCGAAGGGGAATTATATTAAATCCGTGTTTATATCATCCACTATGGGACCGGGAATTAAAATAAATCATAAAGGGATCGATAGATAATGGCAAAACAATATAAAATTGACAATGTTCAGGCGCTGGTTCAGAAATTAAGCGAAAAGGGAAATTTAATTTTTACTGATTTTTCAGGGATCAAGGTCGGTGTTCTCAGTGAATTAAGGAATAAACTGCGGGAAAAGGATGCTGATTATAAAGTTGTTAAAAATACCCTGTTTAAAAGAGCTTTAAAAGACGCGGGCTATGTAGATGTTGATGATCATTTAAAGGGGCCGATTGGAGTTGTATTTACAGGTAGCGATTTGGGAGAAACCGCAAAGATTCTTAAAGAGTTTAAAAAAGAGCAGGAAAATTTCAGGTTCTCATTGGGGATAATGGATAATATTGCCTACAATGAAGAACAGATCAAGAAAATCGCGGACATACCATCAAAGGAAGTTCTTATTTCCCAAATCATGTCATTGATCAACGCTTCTGCATCGAATATTGCTATGGTGATGAATCAGACTATTGCTTCACTTGCCAGGGGTATAAATGCAGTAGCAGAGAAAAACGCGCAATAATAACCGGAAGTAATTATAATCATTGTTTAATTAATTAGAATAGCTTAACTTTTGAAAACGGGTGCAGCCGGGATTTTCCCTGACAGGGGTCGGCGAAATGCACCCGGTTATCGACTTTACAGATAACAACATTAATTTGAATATAGTGCTTTAATATTAATATTGTTATTTTCGATTTTTAAATAACATATATTAGTATTTATAGAATAAAGAGTCTTTTTTGAAAGATTCCACTATGTAAAAAAACACTATTTATATAAGGAGAAAAAAATGGCAAAACTTTCAGTAGATGAACTTCTTGAAGCGATTGGAGCATTAACATTGTTAGAAGCTTCTGAGCTTGTAAAAGCGATGGAAGAAAAATTCGGTGTTTCAGCGGCAGCACCTGTTGCAGCAGTAGCGGCAGCCGGACCTGCAGCAGAAGCTCAGGAAGAAGAAAAGAGTGAATTTGATGTTATTCTCGTCAGCTTTGGTGATAAGAAGATCAATGTCATCAAAGAAGTAAGAGCAATAACCGGTCTCGGATTAAAAGAAGCAAAAGACCTTGTCGAAGCAGGCGGGAAAGCCGTTAAAGAAAAGGCCTCCAAGGAAGAAGCCGCAAAGATCAAAGAACAGCTTGAAGCAGCAGGCGCTACGGTTGAGCTTAAATAGATTTTGAATAAATCGGGTTATTTTTCGGTTGTTTGATGAATTCCGGAAAACAAGGGTTTGTTTCAATTAGTGATTTCTGTTTAATTTTAAGTTGCAATTATAGATTAAATTAGTTATTAACTATAATAATATATATTTTTGGAAGGGATTTATGCAAAAGAACAAAAAAAAAGTAGTAAGGTTTGGGAGTATAATTACAAGAATTGAACTCCCGAATCTTATTGAAGTTCAGTTGCAATCTTATGATTGGTTTCTTCAGGCATATATCCCTTCACAAAAACGTAAGAACCAGGGGCTTCAAGCTGTGTTTTCCGAGATATTTCCAATTGAAAGCCCCCATGAAGATGTTGTTCTAGAGTTTGTGGAATATGATATAGGCCAGCCTAAATATAACGAAGTCGAATGTAAAGAAAGGGACGCTAGTTTCGCTGCTCCGCTTAAAGCCGCAATCAGGTTAATTAAAAAAGATAGTATGGAAGTAAGGGAGCAAACTGTTTACATGGGAGATATTCCTTTGATGACAGAGAGAGGTACTTTTATTATTAATGGTACTGAACGAATAGTTGTAAACCAGCTTCATAGGTCTCCGGGAATATTTTTCTTTTATGAAGAAAAAGAAAGATTTTATAATGTAAGGGTGATCCCTGATAAAGGTTCCTGGCTTGAATTCGAGATGGACACCAAAGGCCTGATCGTTGCGCGAATAGACAGGAAAAAGAAATTTCCTGTTACACTGCTTATTAAAGCTCTTGGATATGAGACGAATGAAGAAGTGCTTCGTTTATTTTATGATACTGACAAACTGAAATTAAAAAGTGAAGAGAACTATACCAGCATTATTGGCAAGAGAGTAGTTAAAGATATTATAAGTTCAAATGATGGAGAGGTTATTCTGGAGGTCGGTGAAAGAATAACTATCGATTTAGTCGACAGGCTGAAAGAAGAAGATATCAAAGAAGTAGAGATTATCAAATTTCCTGCCAATAAAGATAATACTTATCTTATAACATCACTGGAAAAGGACGGGTGCAGCAGTTCTGAGGAAGCTATAATCAAGCTGCATTCCCTGATGCGCCCTGGCGAACCGTCCAATCTAGATAATGCAAAAGCAGAGCTTAACAGACTGTTTTTTAATGACCGGACTTATAATCTCGGGGCAGTAGGAAGATATAAAATAAATAAAAAATTCGGATTCGATAAAGAGAAAATAACCGAAACTACCCTGAGAGTTGAAGATATCACATATTCGATCAAGTATATGATCAATCTGATCGCCGAGGTAGACGGTTATTTTCTGGATGACATTGACCATCTCGGAAACAGGCGTATAAGATCGGTCGGTGAATTGATAATGAACCAGATCAAGATAGGATTCCAGAGAACCGAGAGGGTAATTAAAGAAAGGATGACCATACAGGATCTGGATGTGGCCACACCTCAGGCTCTCATAAGCATAAAGCCGATAACGGCTGTTATAAATGAATTTTTCGGTTCAAGCCAGTTGTCACAGTTCATGGATCAGACCAACCCTCTTGCTGAATTAACTCATAAAAGAAGGCTTAACGCGCTCGGCCCAGGAGGCCTTTCGCGCGAAAGAGCTGGTTTTGAGGTCAGGGATGTGCATCCTTCTCATTACGGCAGGATGTGCCCTATAGAGACTCCTGAAGGACCGAATATCGGACTCATCGTTTCCATGAGCGCGTATTCACGTATAAATGAATACGGTTTTATGGAAACTCCGTATAACCGTGTCGATAACGGCAAGGTAATAGATGAGATAGAATACCTGACCGCTGATGAAGAGGATAAATTCTTTATTGCGCAGGCAAATTCTCTCCTTGATGAGGAAGGTAAGTTCACAAGAAATCTTGTAGCATGCAGAAATAGAGGCAATTTTCCCTATAAGAAACCCCATGAGATCGGATATATGGACGTTTCTCCTTCACAGATTTTTTCTATATCGACAAGCCTGATTCCTTTCCTGGAGCATGATGATGCGAACAGGGCTCTGATGGGCTCTAATATGCAGCGCCAGGCAGTACCGCTTTTAGTCGAGGAAGCCCCTCTTGTCGGTACCGGTATAGAAAAGGCTGCAGCTTATGATTCCGGAGTTTTGATAATAGCCAAAAGAGGCGGGGAAGTTGTTTATGCGGACGCCAAACAAATACGGATAAAGGTCTCTGATAATGAAATTGATACTTACGACCTTTTAAAATTTAAGAGAACAAACCAGGGTACATGTTTTAATCAAAGACCTATAGTAAGTCAGGGACAGAAGATCAAAGCCAGGGACATTATTGCAGATGGTCCTGCGGTTGCCAACGGCAGGCTTGCTTTGGGAAAGGATATTCTTGTAGCATTTATGCCGTGGATGGGGTATAATTACGAAGATGCTATTGTTATATCCGAAAGGCTTGTGAAGGAAGATGTTTATACATCTGTTCATATTGAGCAATTTGAGATCGAAGCCAGGGAGACCAAGCTTGGGAGAGAGGTAATAACAAAAGATATTCCGAATTTGGGGGAAAAGGCATTCAGGGATCTTGATTCTGACGGTATGGTAAGGATCGGTGCATATGTGATGCCGGATGATATCCTGGTCGGTAAGGTTACACCTAAAGGTGAAGAAGATCTAACGCCTGAATATAAGTTACTGCATTCTATATTCGGGGAAAAAGCCAGAGAAGTCAGGGATACTTCTCTTAGAGTTCCGAACGGGATAGAAGGTATTGTAATTGATGTTAAAAAATTTACCAGGGAAGATGGCGATGAACTGGCTCCCGGCGTGGAAGAACTGGTTAAAGTATATATAGCATCAAAGAGAAAGATCTCTGTTGGAGATAAGATGGCAGGCCGCCACGGTAACAAAGGTGTTATTTCAACGATTGTCCCGGAAAATGATATGCCTTATCTGCCTGACGGAACACCAATTGATATTGTATTGAATCCACTTTCGGTTCCGTCACGAATGAATCTTGGACAGCTTCTTGAAACTGAACTTGGATGGGCGGCAAGCAAACTTGATATTTTAATAGAGACACCTATATTTGACGGTGCTACTGAGCAGGATATAAAAGATTATAAAGAAAAAGCCGGGATTCCGGATGATTCCAAAACAGTCTTGTATGACGGAAGGACAGGGGAGTCTTTTGAGGAAAGAGTGATGGTCGGTTATTGTTATATGCTTAAACTTGCCCATATGGTTGATGATAAGATACACGCTAGATCTACAGGTCCTTATTCGCTGGTTACTCAGCAACCTTTGGGCGGAAAAGCTCAGTTCGGAGGCCAGAGGCTTGGTGAAATGGAAGTCTGGGCACTCGAGGCATACGGAGCTGCACATACATTACAGGAATTGCTGACCGTAAAATCGGATGATATGCTTGGCAGGGCGAGGGTTTATGAAGCAATTGTAAAAGGTATGCACTCTACAACTCCGGGAATTCCGGAATCATTCAACGTACTTGTACAGGAGTTACGCGGTCTTGCTCTGGATGTGCGAATTTACGGAAGCGACAGTAATGAGATCAGTCTTTCTGAATGGAGCGAAGGTTTCGACAGGGCTAAGAGAAAGATAAAGCTGGATACGCTCAAGAATATATAATAGATTTGTTGTATAACTGATTTTTCTCCGCTGCAGGCTGCGGAGAAAATCTTTATTTTTTTAAAGGAATGCAACAACTCTACTAATATCAATAATATAATTATTGAAGGAAAAAAAATGAGGGATTTTAACGATTTTGATTCAATACAAATCAAACTTGCTTCTCCGGATATGATCAGGGAATGGTCGTTTGGTGAAGTAAAAAAACCCGAAACAATAAATTACAGAACATTGAAACCCGAGAGGGACGGGCTATTCTGCGAGAAGATATTTGGAACGACCAAGGAATGGGAGTGTTATTGCGGAAAGTTCAAATCCATTAGGTACAAAGGTGTTGTATGTGATCGTTGCGGAGTTGAAGTCACGCATTATAAGGTAAGGCGTGAAAGAGGCGGTCATATTGAGCTTGCTTTTCCTGTTGCTCATATATGGTACTATAGGTCAGTCCCTTCACGAATGGGCCTTCTCCTTAATATGAGCGTAAATGAGTTAAAATCCATTCTTTACTATGAGAAATATGTTGTTATTGAACCTGGTAACACGGATCTAAAAGCAGGCGAGCTTATTGATGAAGATGCATATAATTATTATTTTGAAAACGAAGGAGATACCTTTATTGCTGATCTGGGTGCTTCTGCAATTAAAGAAATGCTTGCCAGGATAGACCTGGATGAAGAGGCAAAGAATTTAAGAGCAGAAATTCTTGATAAAGAATCCAAAGTTGATAAAAAGCAGATTAAAAGACTGGAAATAATAGAAGCATTAAGGGATTCAGGGAACAGGCCTGAGTGGATGATCCTTGATGTAGTACCTGTAATTCCTCCTGAATTGAGACCTATGGTTCAACTGGATGGAAGGCGTTTTGCGACTTCGGATTTAAACGATCTGTACAGACGCGTGATTAACAGGAATAATCGTTTAAAAAGACTTATGTCACTCAGGGCTCCTGATATAATCGTCCGCAGTGAGAAAAGGATGCTCCAGGAATCTGTTGATGCATTATTTGACAACAGCAGAAGGAAAAAGGCTGTTAAGGGGAAAGGAAACAGACCGTTAAAGTCTTTAAGCGATATGCTGAAAGGAAAACAGGGCAGGTTCAGACAGAATCTTCTTGGTAAAAGAGTTGATTATTCAGGAAGATCGGTTATCGTTATAGGCCCGGAATTGAAGCTTCACCAATGCGGTCTGCCCAAGAAAATGGCCCTTGAATTATTTAAGCCTTTTATCATGAAGCAGCTAGTGGATCATGATTATGTTCAAAATATAAAATCCGCTAAAAAGATGGTTGAGAATGAGCGACCCGAAGTCTGGGAAGTACTTGAAACTGTTATTTCCGGTCACCCTGTTCTCTTAAACCGCGCTCCCACGCTTCATCGTTTAGGAATACAAGCGTTTGAACCTATTCTTGTTGAAGGTAAGGCCATAAGGCTGCACCCGCTCGTATGCCATGCGTATAATGCGGATTTCGACGGCGATCAGATGGCGGTACATGTGCCGTTGTCACCCAAAGCTCAGCTTGAATGCTGGATTTTAATGCTGTCCTCCAATAATCTCCTGTCACCTGCGAATGGTCTGCCTATTACTACGCCTACACAGGATATTGTACTTGGGATTTGTTACCTGACATCTGAGTTCCCGAGTGGTGATTCGTTGTTGAAATATTTTGATGATGAGGCGGATGTATTAAAATCTGTAAATTATGGTCAAATAAAATACAGAACAAGAATTAAATTTTTAGTTGGAGAAGATTTTATTGAGACAACACCAGGAAGATTAATATTTAACAAAATATTACCTGAGGGTTTCCCGTACGTTAATAAAACAATTACAGATAAAGATTTGTCTCAGCTAATATCCGATATTTTCAGAAAGTTCGGGCATATGGTAACAGTTAAAACTCTGGACAGGATAAAAGAGACAGGATATAAATTTGCGACTTATTTTGCACCAACTATTTCGATATCGGATATTACAATTCCTAAGGATAAAGAGAAGATTATAGGTGAAGCTGATAAAAAAGTTGAACAGATTGAGAATGAATACAGAAGCGGTTTCATCACGGATGAGGAAAGATATAACCGTGTTGTTAATGTGTGGACAAATGCAAATGAAGAAATTTCGGAAATAACATTTAAGGGATTGTCAGTAGAAAAAGACGGATTTAATCCTATTAACATGATGGCATTTTCCGGAGCAAGGGGAAGTAAACAGCAGATCAGGCAGCTTGCAGGAATGCGTGGGCTAATGGCTAAGCCGAGCGGTGAGATCATTGATGTTCCGATACGTTCAAATTTTAAAGAGGGTTTGAATGTACTCGAGTATTTTATCTCCACAAACGGTGCTCGAAAAGGTCTTGCGGATACGGCACTGAAAACAGCCGACGCAGGATATTTGACGAGAAGACTAGTTGATATTGCTCAGGATGTTGTTATCACTATGGAGGATTGCGGCACAACAGTAGGCATTGACATCCAACCTATTAAAGAAGGTGATGAATCGATCGAAACCCTGGGAGAAAGAGTTCTGGGAAGAACTCTGCTTTATGATTTAATCCATCCTGTTACAGGGGAAGTTATCTTTAAAGCTGATGATCTAATAGACGAGGATGCGGCTGATTTGATCGATGCGCTTAATATTGATTCAATTGAGATAAGGTCGGTTTTAACATGTGAAGCAGTTCATGGTGTATGTGCTAAATGTTACGGCAGAAACCTGGCAAACGCAAAAGCTGTTGATATTGGAGAGGCTGTTGGGATAATAGCTGCCCAGTCAATTGGTCAACCGGGGACACAGCTTACTATGAGAACTTTCCATATAGGCGGAATCGCATCCAGTTCTGTCGAAGAAAATGAAATTAGACTTGCCTACCCGATTTTTCTGAAGGAGTTAACCTCCAGAACCGTAAAAACTGATGATAAAAAAATAATTACGGTGAGGAGAGGTTACCTTATAGTTCAGCGTATTATCAGTGAATATATCCTTAAAACAAGTTCCGAAGTATTAGTGAATGATGGTGATAAAATATACACGGGCGCTGTGATCATTCATGATTCCAAGGAAGGAGATATCGATGTTAAGAATTCGGGTATGGTTAAAATCGATAAGAAGAAATTATTTATACTCGGAGATCCTCATTCTATACCGATTAATGTCGGTACAGAGATAAACGTAAAGGCTGGCAAGATATATGACAGAAATGTTATTCTTGCTTCTTTTGATCCATGGCTGGAGCCAATCATTACTGAGATATCAGGAAAAGTTAAATTTGTTGATGTTGAACAGCATAAAACACTAAGAGAAGAGATCGATCCGCAAACCAGAGTTGCCCAGAGAATAATAGTCGAATATAAAGCAGAAAAATTACAACCCAGACTTGATGTGCATGGCTCGCTGGATGAACCTATTACCTACCTGTTACCTGGAGGAGCACATCTTATCGTCAACGAAGATGACGAGGTTAAGGCGGGAACTGTACTTGCCAAGATACCGAGAGCAGCGGGAAAAACCAAGGATATTACAGGAGGTCTGCCGAGGGTTGCCGAACTATTTGAAGCCAGAACACCCAAAGACGCTGCCGCTCTTTCCGAACTTGACGGAGAGGTAATGATTGGTGATACGGTTAAAAATAAGAGAAAAGTTATTATTAAAGGTGAAAACGGGGTTCAGAAAGAGTATTCCATTTTTTCATCCAAGTTCTTAAGAGTCCGGGACGGAGATTGGATCAATAGAGGAGAAAAGATCGATGATGGTCCTGTCGATCCACATGATATTTTAAAGATTAAAGGGCCAAGGGAATTGCAGAAATTTCTTGTAAACGAAATTCAGGAAGTCTACCGTCTTCAGGGTGTCGGAATAAATGATAAACACATTGAAGTTATTGTAAGACAAATGCTAAGAAAGGTACGGCTTACAGACCCGGGTGATACAAGCTATATTATAGAGCAGATAATCGATAAGTTTGACTTTATCAAAGAGAACGAAAGAGTAATCAGTGAAGGCGGAAAACCGGCAACTGCTATTCCTGTATTGATGGGAATAACAAAGTCTGCTCTGAATACAGATTCATTTATTTCTGCAGCTTCTTTCCAGGAAACTACAAAAGTATTGACTGATGCAGCAATCAAAGGAAAAGTGGATAATCTGAGAGGACTCAAGGAGAATGTTATAATTGGTCATCTTATCCCGGCAGGGACAGGAGTTCGGGAATATGAAGATGTATTAGTATATAAGGAAGTGCCTGGGGATCTGGATGGTGATTTCAAAGAGGCTTCGGAACCCGTGGTTGAGGTAGAGGCTGTAGTAGAGGAAGAAGAAGTTAAATAAAAGCAAGCTGTACAAATTTATAACTGTTTTTAACATAATTATCTGAACCGGATAATATTGTATAACGGATATTTCGTCCCGGATTGACCATCCGGTTTACAGAATACAGTATTCTTAATTTATGCTATAGCGAATAATCGATATACGGTTTGTCCTGTGTATAAGTAAGCAAATGCCATTGAGGAAAATTAAAATTCTTGACAAATAGATGCTTATAAGCGCTATTTCCTTTAAACTAATATGTAATAAGAAACAGAATATTTTTAATTAATGATAATATTTAAAAACAATGGATAGTATGGAAAGGAATTAAAATGCCCACAATAAATCAATTAGTTAGACAAGGAAGACGTTCGAAGGTAAAAAAATCCAAATCACCTGCACTGGAACAGTCTCCGCAGAAACGCGGAGTTTGTACAAGAGTTATGACTGTGACACCAAAAAAGCCTAATTCGGCTTTAAGGAAAGTAGCTAGAGTAAGACTTACGAATGGAGTTGAAGTAACAGCTTATATACCTGGTGTAGGACATAATTTACAGGAACACTCTGCTGTACTTGTAAGGGGTGGAAGGGTAAAAGATCTTCCGGGAGTTCGCTATCATATAGTTCGTGGCGCTCTTGATACTCTGGGTGTTGAAGACAGAAAGCGGGGCAGGTCTAAATATGGGGCTAAGAGACCTAAGGCCTGAGATTGATTTTAATTAATTTTTTAATTTAATATTTTTAATATTGAGGAGCAGTAAATGTCGCGCAGAAGACAAGCTATTAAAAGATCGGTATTACCTGACCCGAAGTATGGAAGCGAATTGGTCGCTAAATTTGTTAATTGCATGATGCTGGAAGGGAAAAAGGGCGTATCGGAAACTACTTTTTATAAAGCAATGGATATCTTACAATCGAAAACAAATAAAGATGCTCTTGAAGTTTTTACTCAGGCTCTTGAAAATGTTAAGCCTTTAGTTGAGGTCAGATCAAGACGTGTCGGAGGTGCTACCTACCAGATACCTGTAGATATAAGACCTGAAAGACGACAAGCTTTGGGAATCAGATGGTTGATAAATAATTCAAGAGCTAGGCCTGAAAAAACAATGTTCCAACGCTTGGCTGCTGAATTGATGGATGCATATAATAATGCAGGCACTTCAATCAAGAAAAAAGAAGATACTCACAAGATGGCAGAGGCAAATAAAGCTTTCGCTCATTATAAATGGTAGTAGTTTTTTTATCAATATTTTAAATATCTTTTGTCTATATATAAAACTAACGTATTATATTATGAAATACCAGGAATTGATACCTGGTATTTAGTTTTTTTAGCATAGTTATAATAATAAAGAGTTATCATGGGAAGAGAATTACCTTTATCCAGAACAAGAAACATCGGAATAATGGCTCATATAGATGCGGGTAAAACTACTTTAACCGAGAGGATTTTATTTTATACTGGAAAAACATATAAAATCGGTGAGGTACATGACGGCAATGCTGAGATGGACTGGATGACCCAGGAGAAAGAAAGAGGAATAACAATTACTGCAGCAGCTACGACATGTTTCTGGAAGAATACAAGAATAAATATAATTGATACACCTGGACATGTTGATTTTACGGTAGAAGTCGAAAGGAGTCTGCGGGTTCTGGACTCATCAATAGCGGTGTTTGATTCAGTTGCCGGAGTTGAACCGCAATCCGAAACAGTATGGAGGCAGGCAGACCGATACCATATCCCCAGGATTTGTTTTGTGAATAAAATGGACAGGGTAGGGGCTGACTATGAAAGAACTATTGAAATGATTAAAGAAAGACTGTATGCAATTCCTTTGCCCGTGCAGATACCTATTGGTATTGAAGATAAATTTATT
>CAZVYR010000034.1:0-18614 GCA_964631555.1 uncultured Leptospirales bacterium | reverse complement strand
ATGTATTTTGAAAATTTTTAAGATACATGATGGGATCATGAAGCGTCTTTTTCATTATCTGGTCGGTCAGGTTGTCAATGATCCTGATGTCTTTGTCTGTAAGATGTTTCAGTTTGCTCTTCATGTACCTGTTCAGCTCGTTTTTTCGTATTTTATTGAATTTTTCTTTTATATGAACTATTGCAGGTACTATTGCAAGTTCCTCGTACCATTGATTGAATTCCGCGGTATCTGATTCGATAAGCTGTTTTGCGAGTTCGACTTCCCTGATCCTGTGCTTCAGGTTTTCATCAGCAATTTGCTGAAGGTCGTCTATATTATAAAGAAAGATGCCGTCAAGGCTGCCTATGGCAGGATCGATGTTCCTGGGAACGGCAATATCTATAACAAATAAAGGGCTGTTCTTTTTTTTCTTCAATGCCTCCCTGGCTGTTTCTTTGGTTATTACATAATCTTTTCTGGTCACCGAGGAGATTATTATATCTACATCCGGCAACTTGTTTTCAATGTCTTCAAGCATAATAACACCTGCATTGGAGTTTATTTCATCGATTATACGCTGAGCGTTATGAAAGGATCTGTTTGCAATTGTTATTTCACTTATATTGTATTTTGTCAGGTATTTAAGGATAAGTTCGCCCATTTCACCTGCGCCTATCATAAGGGCTTTGCGCTTGGACAGATCTTCGAAGATGCTTTTCGCGAGTTCGGTTGCGATGTAAGCGACTGAAAGAGGATTTTTCGCTATTTCGGTTTCAGTTCTGACGCGCTTTGCTGTCTTGAATGCCTGGTGAAATAGCTTGTTCAATATTGGGCCTGTTTTCTTTTCGATAGCTGCTATCCTGTAAGCGTCTTTAACCTGTCCCAGTATCTCATTTTCTCCAAGTACCATGGAATCAAGAGAAGAAGCCACAGTCAGAAGATGGAGCACTGCTTCAGTATAATACTTTTTATAAATTATACTTTCAAATTTATTTCTTGGGATTAAAGATATTTCTTCTAATATTGAGACCAGTTTTTCGATTGAGTCGCGCATGTTGTTTGAAGCAAAGTATATTTCAACCCTGTTACATGTTGAAACACAGACGATTTCTTCAATGCCGGCTTTGCCTGCCAGGCTGAAGATCTTTGACATGGCTTTTCCGTCCAGGGAGAAATTTTCCCTTATCTCAACAGGAGCGGTTTTATGACTTATCCCTATTAAACCTATCCGGGGTGCGTTCTCGTTATTTATCATGATTAAATAAAACTATGGAATCCCTTTGTTATAAATATATTAGTAAAAATAAATAAAAACATCACAAATATAAACAGGACTATATTCATGATACTTGCTTTATGCGAAGCGATCTTTACGTTGCGTCTCATCCAGAAGACGCAGGATATTGTGATCCATGAGAAATATATATGAAATTCTTTCGGTGTTCCCATTGAAGGGGTATTGAAAATAATATAGGTCATTATAATTCCTGATATTATCCCAAAGGATATAAATATGAATGATCTTGTTATTGACCATTTATTAAATTTATTGATGGTCTCGAGATTGGGGAGCTGGTATATGACTTTCATTGATGTCTTTTTTCTGAGCTGCCATTCCATTATCAAATAAAGAACAGAGCCGGCGAAACTGAAGAAAAAGAATATTTCTCCTGTTACGGAGATTATGATGTGAATTGGTAATATATCTGCAAAAAGATTCCCTGCTCCGGGATTGGAAAGCACCCTTCTTGATGAGTCGATAAACGGGACGGAGATAAGCATTATTATTGTTATAAAAGGTGATATTATCGCTATGAATGAGTTCAGTTGTTCGCGCCAGCCTTTCAGGTAAAGGTATAAAATCATTAGTATTATTAATAGTGTGAAAAGATAAAAATATCCCCATATACTGGAAACTATTTCCATGAAACTGCTGTTATAATGTTCGTAAAACCGGAAAAAGCCGAGGCCTGCAAAAAACGCGACTGCTGCTAAAAAAGTGTATCTTGCCATCGACATATATATTTTGCTTTTGGTTTTCAATGATATCATGCTGAAGAAGGATGCCGCGATAAATAAAAGCAGCATTATGATCAGGATTGTCTCTAACATAATTTTACCTTGATTTCCAAATCTAAGAAGCTAAAAGGACGTTGTAACCATTCTTCGAAAACCGGGCCGGGTTTCAAAGTGATTTGTTAAAATAAATGAGATTTAACGATGTCATTATTTTATAATACAGATTCAATTACAATTCAATTATTACAATGATATTTTGTTTTTTCAGGTTTAATATGCCTTTATAAACGGAGTGGAAGCGGTATGTTTTTTTTCATTTGTTATTGACTTTGTGGATCAATGATATTAGAGTTCCTGAATTATTTATTATGGTATACACTGGCCGATATCTGCGCGGTATATGCCGGGTATTGTAATATTCAGACTGCAAACAATTTTATTACCAGTATGGAGATACCGGATGAACATTCGAAATATTTTTAAGAATTTGTTAAAGAACAAGAAGGTGCTGATAATTTCTGCCGGAGTTGTTGTTCTTCTGTTTATAGTTGTTTTAATAATTACAATTAAATCTTATTCGATTTCGGATAAAGTAAAGATATCGGCAGACGCGGTACCCGCGAATATTAAATACTATATTGAGATCAAAAATCCGGCTGATTTCCTTGAGAATTTAAAAAAGCGGCCTTACGGCAGGGCTGTGCTTGAGAGCGATGCCTGGAAAAAGGTGGCAGCGGCAGAGCAGGTAAAGAGGTTTTCGTCATTGCTTTATTTAATTGAAATGCGAGGCGGTGTGCTTCTGAAGCAGGATGAGGTCGCGTCATTTTTCGATGGGTCTGCTGGGTATGGTATTATGCCTGACGGCTCCTTTCTTGCTGTGGCGAGGACGGGCATTAAATCAAAGCTCGGACTCGCGCTGGTAACATCCCTGAAGGGTGAGAAAATTGAGGCTAAGCAGGAACCGGCCAAAGGACCGAAGGAAAAGAAAAAGTCCGGAGACGGGGACGGTAACCGGGTAACGGCGGATAGTTTTAAGAGTCAGTATGAGGAAGAGAGACTGGAAATAGGTAATGTGAATATTTACGCGTTAAAGATATCAGGGAATACAACGTATATGACAATGCTGGGTAATTATCTTTTTGTATCGGATTCTCTGGATACATTAAAGCTTTCACTTGAGACGGCAACCAAAGCACAGAATTCCATTACATCGCTTAACGGGGGCAGCGGGCTTTCTGATTCATACGATGATGAGGATATTCTGGTATATGCCGGTAAGGAAAACGGGATATTTTCGGCATTCTCCCCTGTGTTCATTAAAGGGAAAGCGATTGCCGGCATTATACGATTAAAAGATTCAATAAGTATGGATATCTATAACCTGGGATTTGGAGTAAAGGATAAAGAAGGCAACAGCGGGGAGTCTGCTGATAAAGATAAAGCGTTTATTAACTTTGATTCAATGATCCCGAAGGACTGTACAGTTTCCATGTTCGTTTATGATAAGACTTTCGCGGATATCGCGGAATTGATCCCGGAGAGCGGTATCCCAGGGGATATTAAGAATGAATATGAAGACCTGTTTAGAGGATCAGGTTTAAGCACTATCAGCTATAAATCAAAAGGGTCAGCTTTTGTTCTAAGAAAACTCGCGCTGAAACACGGTAAGCTGATCCCTGAATTTATGTTTGCTTTCGGTTCTTCTAACGGAGATACTGTGGCTAGATCTTTATTCAAAACAGTAAAAGGAACCGGCAGGTCGTACCAGAATAAGAGATTTTCATTATATTCTGTAAGTGCGGAAGAATCTTTTTATTCTCCGGCTGTTCTTAATGAAAACGGCGCGTCTTTTGTTTTCTCAACTTCGCAGAACGCGAGGGATGTTATTTCCTGCCTGAACAGGAACAACCCGGTTGTCTCGGACAGCAATTCGTATTCCCTGCTGGAATCTTTTTCAGCTCCTTGCAGGATTGTCGTTAATATTCCGGCTTTGCTTGAGGATATTAAAAGCTTTTATTATTACGGTGCAGATAAAAGCGGGGATTATTCAAGAAAAACGATAGATGCTGATGTCATTCCTCTTTTTTATTTTTTAAACGATTATTCGGAACTCAATATTGCCTTCGGCAATGATGGGTTTATAAACGGCAGAGCTGTTATTTCAAGGCGGTAGAAGACCTTACTATCCCGCCATGCAAAGCATGGCGAGATAGATAAGGGAACAAGCTGATGTCATTAAGTAAGCCCTAATTCTTAAATGTATTAAGGAATTCTCTGTACGTCTCCTTTGTGTCAAAGCCCGGTTTGCCGCTTATTATATATTGCATCAGCGACTCCAGGCCTTTTGTTTTTATGATATACGCTCCCCATAAACGCACTGCATCGCGGGAAGCCTGCCGGTCTGATCTTGCCGATGTAAATCCTTTTTTTATTTTTCCAAGGAATTTATCATAATTGCCGGGGAAAAAGCCGGATTCTGCTTTTATGCGGTCGGATGAAGGGGAGAGCGCCTCTGTCAGGAATTCATCCATATAGCAGCTTTGGCCGGGGCGCGGGGGGCCGCGCTTTTCAAATATCATCCAGTGCAGGCTTTCATGATAGATTGTTGTACTGAGTATTCCGCGTCTTTCAAGAAGGTAGGGATGCTGGATTATAAGCGTCCTGCTGTTCGCATCATAGCAGCCGGCTGCATCGCGGGGCATTCCCGAGAAGTGCGAGAATGTTCCGGAGTTATCCGTAATAATAATTTTCAGATACAGCGGGAATTGTACGCTGCCCAGTGTACATGATCTTGAAAAAGCATTATGCACGTTGTTGTGGAGTGTTTCTTTTATTGAGTCACTGAGGTCATCATCCCCTGTATAAATATAATGAAACGGGCCGTTTCTCCATTCATTGCCCGTGCTGCCTGCATAGTTGTTCTTTGAGTACAGAGCTGTCTGTATAAGGGAAAGAATTATTATAACAAAAAGCAGTATTCCGGACACTATACAATATTTACAGGTTGTAATTTCTGCTTTTTTCATCTGCCTTTTACCACATCAGCATCATAATAAAAGGATAATATCTCCTTGTATTTCTTTCCCAGCCTGGCGAGCGATAATGCGCCGTGCTGGCAAAGGCCTATGCCGTGGCCCAGACCAGATCCCCGCAGTACGATCTTTTCTCCCTGAATCCCGGCTGTAAAGTTGCCGCTTTTAACGATATTCCATCCGAGAGCCTTGCCTGTCTTGCTGATAAAGTCGCTTACAGGAATGCTTATCAGCGTTTCCCCGGTGTCGATGTTTACAGTCGCAGGGTTACTTACGGATAATGATGTGTACATGGCTTTTATCCCGGGCAGCCCGAATACACTGCAGAGGGAAGATGCTGTTATTTCGCTTCTCCAACGGAAGTTCGGGGAGTCCGCGCAAAGATATTTACCTCTGTATATATCCTGTTTTGCTCTGAAGCCTGTATCGGTTTCATCGTTCCAGAATGAGGAAGGCAGTCTTGTGTTTCCTCCGCATGTTGAATGAAAATAGCCTGTCACGATTTTTCCTTTTTTAAAAAGGACTTCCCCGGGTGTGAGAGGGTTTTTATTGCTGATTATGCCGTAATAGACCGCGCAGTGGGTAAGGTCGCACAGATCATAACCTTTGTGGCGGGGTACCTGGCTTGCAACATAAGACCGGACTGCTACTTCCTGGGCTTTGAGAAGCTCCTGCTCCCAGTCTGTTGCATGGTTTTTTGATACGCAGCCAAGGAGTTCCGCAATGGCTGTATTATAAGCATAGATATCCAGATCTATCCTGTTTATTAAGATAATCTCTCCTTTGCCTGCTTTTGCTGTAAGCTCTCCGGAATAAGACCTTACCTTTTTGCCGGACGCTGTTTCGGCAGTTACCTTCATTAAGGGGGATGTGATCTTTATTTCCGATGAAGAGTGCTGCCGGCCGTCTGTTACAATATTCATTGCGCTGTTATTTCCGTCAAGCGTGAGTAATACTGCGGAAGCCGGGCGGCCGTCTGCATTCAGTGAAGCTGCATGGATGCGGACCTCCGATATTTTATATTTGCTGAATACCCGCACGGTTACAGCAGCAGGCAGTTCGGGAGCCTGTGGGGCGCATGAGATAAGAAGTGATATAATAACAAACATGGATTTAATTTTAAAGAGAGTTATAACATTTATGCTCTGGAAAAGACCCAGGGTGAAACTCAGTGGTTTCAGGACTGTGTGAATAAAGTTGCGGGACACCGGGGCAGAGGGCGCGCTACATGTATTATCTCGGCTCAATAGTGAACTCCGTTACCTGGTAAATATGCCCTGCTTTAGTAGCGATATATTCATAATGCCTGCGCTCTTCTTTTACAGTGTTTTCGAATAAAACCAGGTCTATCTTGAACCTTGTGACAGGGACGCCTCTGCCTGAGGAGTAATACTGGACCTGTACTGAATATGTACCCGGCATTGCACTGGCCATTGTATATACCTGGGGCGCGTAAGTATTGTCATCATAGACAAGATTGCCGCCTGTCGGGGTGACAGGTCTTGACCAGTAGCATCTTTCGCCTGAAGGATCGGTTACCCAGAGATCAGTAAAAGTATCGGTATCCCATGAGAGCACTATCTTTATATCGCGGGGAGGGACTTTGGCATAAAAGGATATTTTTTTCGATATGCCCTGCGCCTGTATCTCGATTGTGTTGAGACCCGGCGAAGGTACGGTACGGAAATTGAATATCCCGTTCCTCAGGGGAATGCGCTGTGATATTCCGTTGGCTATCATTATACAGTTCTTTTCGGGATAGTCTTTGACTGATCCTTTGACTTTGATTATTCGCGATGTTGTGAATCCGCTGTCGGGTTTTTCGATT
This sequence comes from uncultured Leptospirales bacterium, assembly GCA_964631555.1. Taxonomy (GTDB): domain Bacteria; phylum Spirochaetota; class UBA4802; order UBA4802; family JAFGDQ01; genus CAZVYR01. The sequence continues at coordinate 11,753 of CAZVYR010000034.1, read as the reverse complement.
ATGATCTCTGCCGCGTTAACCTCGGAGCAGATAAGCAGGAATATTAACGGTAGTAATAGTATATATCTTTGCATGCTTCTCACCTTATATTTGTCAGGATAGTTTTAGACAGATCAAGCGCCGTTCCCCTGCTGACTCCCCTGCTGCATATTGTCAGGAGCAGGAAGTGTTTCTTTTTCCAGGAAAAGAATATCGCGTTCCAGCCGCTTACTGAATAGAGCTCACCCGGAACAGTACCTGTTCCGGTCTTGCCCCCAAGCAGGACAAGGTCTTTCCTGAGGACCTGAAGCTCTGTCAATGTGCCTTCCGCAAGCGCCCTTCGGAGTGCGCCTTTTATCATGTTCCTTGCTATTCCGCTGATCTCTAACCTGCCTATGATATTGTACTTTTCACCTTTCTTATGAAGGGACATGACCGGTGTATCTCCCCAGAAAGCGGCTAGCCTTATTGCCACATCTGCCGGGGGTAGGGCCATGAGCGGGCCTTCTCCTATGGCCGAGAGCATCTTCATCCACGGCTCTCCCTTTAGCTCAGGGAAGCACCATTTGCGGGTAAGCGATCTGTAAAACATCTCAGGGTCGCGGGAAGATACCGACAGGAAATAGTTGTTGCATGATACGCTAAGAGCCTTCAGCAGCCCTGTCTTTTTATGGCCGCTCTTTAATGAGCAGTATAAGAAATTGCCTTCCCTGTCATGCCTGAAATTATATTGTTTAAAAGCCGTATTCAGACTGATATTCGCCGGTATCCTGAAAATACCTGAACAGAAGAACTCTTCTTTTTTTCCGAATGTCGATGTTGTGTCATCGAGTATTACCGAGGTGCTCCATATCTTGGCTATGGAGCCGGGGCAAAGCCCGGCGTTATTTATTAAGTCAGGATTATATATGTATTCCAGGTTTGAACGCGATGTTTCTATGATCACGGCGCCTGTCTGGTCTTTGCCGGAAACTGAATTTATAGATTTATCCAGAGATCCTTCGTCAAAGTAATTCGACTGGGACGCAATCAGATACCCGGAATAAACCAGTATATTTAAAATAATATAAAAGCTATATTTGAATATTCTGAACAAAGCCTGGTATCAGTCCTCTTCTATAGTGAAATCAGTTATATGATAAACAGCATGTTCTCTTGACATTACAAAGTCATAGGATTGTTTGTTTTCCCTGGAAGTCCCTTCGTATAAGATCACGTATACTTTTACTCTTGTTACAGGATTGTTACCCGAGTTGTAGTATTGTACCTGCACGGAATATGTACCTGGCAGGGCTTTTGCCATGGTGAATGTCTCAGGCCCGTAGCCGGTGGTAACATCTGTGTCGAGGTTGCCTCCGAGCGGTGTGGACCTGGCGCCGTAATAGCATTTGTTCCCCTGGGGATCGATTACCCACAGGTCAATATCCGTCCTGGTATCCCAGGTCAGCAGAACTTTGATGTCTTTGCTTGGTACCCTGGCATAAAAGGAAACGGATTTGCTCGCACTGCCTGCAAGTACCTCGATCATGTTTAGTCCTGGCGAAGCAATTGACGTGATATTGAAATTATTGTTTGTAAGCGGAATAGTCTGCGGTATCCCGTTGATTACAAGGGTGCATCTGCCGGAGCTGTATCCCGTTACCGAACCTTTGATGCTTGTCATGCGTTTTGTAGTAAAACCGCCTGAAGGGGACTCTATGTCTATTGTCTGCGCAAAGGAAGCTGTGGTTGATAAAATAAATAAACTCAGGATTGAAATTATTATTTTCATTATTCAGCCTCTATTTAACGATCTCGATATTTGAATCGGAAGTCGATCCCGTTACCTGGGGATAATACATCTGCGAAGCGGTTGCAGGCAGTATTCTGTACTTGCCCGGGAGTTCGGCGCGTACAAAATATCTGAAAATTGTCTTGTTCCCGAAATTGGAAGCGAAAAGGACGACTTTGTCGTCGTATGATTCGCGTGTTAAATATAGTTTCGGATATTCTTTGCTGAAATACAGGGAGTCGTCTGATACAGGCCTGAACCCTGGTGCGAGGCAGTCTTCTACAATGAGATAATTCTCGCCTTCTTTTGCGGTTTCAGCTTCTATTTCTATCATAACGAGGTCGCCAGAGCTGAATTCGTCTGTTTTTTTCGCAGAGAAGGTCATGTTGCCTTCGCTGCCGCTGCCTTCCATGCGGTATAGTCTCTTTTCCAAATGAATGCCGGATGAGCTTTCCTTGAATGACGGGGAAAGGTCAAAGAAGTCCGCTCTTGCGAACACAACCGCGCTTCCGGATTCTTTTCTTAGGGAGATAGTGTTCTTTCCTTCTTTGAGTACGGTACCGGGAATATCTATTTTCATGTTGCCTGATTCTATCTCAGCAGGTTTGACGGAGAATTCACCGGCTTCTTTTGAATTCACGCTGAGACTAAAAACGAGGTTGCCTTCCTTTACTGTTCTCGATCTCAGGGATTCGGAAAGGGCCATTACTGCCATTGCAGTATCGCGCGAGTTCTTCCATGCTATGTCTCTCCGGTTGTTCACCAGTATGGATTCCAGGGTGTCTGTCAATTTGGAAGACGCGCCGAGCCTCACCGCACCGGTAAGTAACATGGAGGTCGTTTCGATCCTGTCGTTTTCCCATTTGCCGTATTCACCAGGCGAGAAGATGTAATCGGGATCAGAGGCCCATTTGTTCTCGTCGATAATTTTTGCAAGATACTTCGAGGCTTCATTGCGTTTACCGCTTCTTTCCAGGATCAATACAGCCAGGGCTTTAGAGTATGGCCCTGAGTCTTCGGAATCCTTAATGATGTTTGCCATTAGGGAGCGGGGGAGACTCCCGCTTTCAGCCAGCGAGAACATAATGAAGTTCTTTTCAAATCTTGATAAAGAGTGTCCTTCTTTGTAGATTTTTCTCAGGTATGAGATAAGCCTGCTTTTTATTGAAGCAGAGTCTTCGCTTCTGCCGAAGAGTTTCTCCGATGCTGAAAGCCCCCATAATACATAGGCGCTCATCATAGGATCCGCGTCGCCGTCCCCGAACCAGCCGAATCCTCCGTCAGATCTCTGGTTCGCCTTTATTCTTTCTATGCCTCTATGTGTCATGTCGGGAAGCTTAGCATTTATCCAGGGTGTTATGTACCCGGCCTGTTTCGCAGCGAGCAGGGGAAAGAATCTGCTCATGGTCTGTTCTATACACCCATAAGGGTAACCGGCAAGGTATTCAAGGGACTGCCTCAGGGCAGCGCCTGTACCGGGAGTAACGAACAGGGATAACCTGGCCTCTTTTATTTTCTCCGGCAGTTCGATCGTTGCCGAGGCTTCGTCTTCTTTGGTCAGGATCATGCGCGCGGATTCACTTCTCGCTATTCCCGGAGCTTTCAGCGGTATCCTGAGTTTTACTGAGTCGCTGAGGCTGCCTGAAGCCGCGGACAGCGTTATAACGCATTCTTTGTTTTCGTCAGTGTTGTCAGGTATGACTTCGAAATATGAGTGTCCGGATTTACCGCGGTCTAAAGAGACTTTTGATTTCGCGGACCCGGATATTGTTCCTCCTGATACGGCTGCCGTGATATTTACATCCAGTTTTTTCTGTGTCAGGTTGGAGACATTGGCTGATATTGCCTGCTTCTCGCCTTTCAGCATCACTACAGGAACCCCCGGCATTACCATGAGGTCCTTTTTGGCAATAAAGTTTTTCTTTGCCTGGCCGACCTTGGTATCCTTTGTTATTGCTATTGCTATTACCCGCCAGGAGGTAATATTGTCGGGTAAACGGAAAGCTATCTTTCCTTTGCCGTCTGAGCCTGTTCGGACATCAGCGCTCCAGAAGGCTGTGTCCTTGAAGCGCTCCCTGTCGCGCTTTACCTCTTCTTTGAGTACAGCAAGGGGAGGAAGCACCCGGTTGCCGAACGCGAGTTGAAGCCTCTTCTCTTCGGAGTAGCCGAAATACCTGTATGCTGCGGAATACGTTGTAAGCACGTTGTTCTGTCTCGGGTGATAGAAATATACGTTTATGGAAGGATTGCGGTTTTCCTGTATCTGGTAAACTGCTTCATCCACTACCGAAACAGAGACCTCTGCGGATACAGGCCGGTTTTCCCTTGTCATTGTTTCAAGGAATAGCTCTGCCTGCCGGCCCGGGGTGAATATCTCTTTTTTCGGTTTGATCTTTACCTGCAGGAATTTATTCAGGGGAGGAGCCACTATCCTGATGCTGTTCCTGAATATTTCGTTGTTGGCGAACTGGGTTACGCTTACGTTGAAGTTTGGAGACAGACGGTCGGATATCTTTATTTTATACCTGAGCGAGTTGCCCTCTATATTTATTGCTTCGTATTTATAGATGTAATTTCCCTCTATTGTAAGGAGTACTGTGCCGTCTGCTACAGGACTTACGATTAGTATATCTGCCTCTTCTCCAGGGGAGTAGATGTCCTTTGAGCTTGAAACCGAGAGCGTGCGGGAAGCAAGCTGGATCGAATCATTCCTTGCCGAGACCCAGAAGGGAGACTCGGCGGTTGTTTCATCGCCGTACGGGTCGTCGGCTTCAAAGTAAGCAATGTAATGACCGCCCTTTTCGAGTTCAAAGGAGAAGTCCGCTGTTCCGTTTATATCGGTGCTCTTTGTCTTTAATTCGACTTCTTCACGCTTGGCTTCCCGGGAGATCATCACGAAAGTTCTCTTCAGTATGTGTACTTTTATCTTTCTGCCGGATATGAGTTTTTCCTTTGCAGCTTTGCCGAGGGTTCTGTCAAAGGGTATCAGCTCTGCCTTTATTTTGACTGCTTCGCCCGGGGAGAATACCGAAGACTCTCTTGCCACGCGTATGAAGAACGCGCTTCTGTTGACTGAAAACGAGCCGCTGCCGTCTATGGCTGAGTCGCTGGATGTTACGGAGGCCATGATTGAGTATGTATAATCCCGGTCAATATTTTCAGGCTTTATTTCGAACTCCAGGTTTCCTTCATTATTGAGCTCGCCGGTTTTTTCAAGCACGAGCTCGTTTGCGCCTGAGCTTCCCTGCAGACCAAGGTATTCCGAGGCTTCTTCAAAGAAGGGGAGTGCGCCTACAGGGCTGTAGTCGTATTTGGCGCGGCGGAAAACGCGGTAAGTAACCCTGGCTTCGGAAACGGGTTCGCCGTAATGATAACGTGCGTTTATGGTTACCGGTATTGTGTCTTTTTTGCTGTAAGCCGGCTTCGGAGTGGTTACCTTTACGAGGTAGGCGGGCTTTCTGTAAGCGTCAACACCGAATTCCGAAGAGAACTTTTCTCCGGCAAAGGAGAATACGATTCTGTATGTTCCGAGACTGGTATATTCTTCCGAAGGAAGATCGGCCAGCCCGCTGAATGTACCGTTTCCGGAAACAGTAACGTATATATCCTCCCCTGTCTTTTCATTCTTCGGATTAAATATTTCAACCTTGCCGCTGCCGGATACTGTGTTGTATGAATCCTTTTTGAAGTCCCTTACAATGCCTTTGAAGAATACCCGGTCGCCGGGCCTGTAGACAGGCCTCTCTGTGTAGAGGAAGGTCCTTATTCCTCCGCTGCCGTAGAATGATGATGAAAAATAGCTTGGATCTGAAATGGCAAATTCGTTGTCGTCGCTTTTTATTACTATGAGGGTCTTGGCCGGGGTTTTTTTATTGTACAGCAGGGTGCCGTCTTTATGGGTCATCGCGCTGAAAAGAGTGTCCCCGTTCTCCGAGAGAATGGAAACAGAGGCTTCTGCGACAGGCCGGCCTGTGTCTTTTCTGGCTGTGAAGATCAGGGTTTCGTTGTCGCTTTGCTTTGTGACGAAATTAAGGTTGGACTTTACGATAACGGTATACCCGATATTTTTACCCTGGACAGCTTCGATGAGAAATACTCCGTTTGAGTCTACGGGCACGGGTACTCTCCTGTATTCCCAGCTTGTGCCTTTGACAGGGAAGCTGAAGCTGCCGATCATCTCATGGTTCCTGAGGTAACCTGGCGCGGATTCAGGGTCTTTTACCGAGAGGTCGTCGAAGTTAACATTAAATGACTTGACTGCTTTTTCTCTTACGCGGGATTTAAATTCCCTGCGCGCGATTGCCCTTATATCGGATTTGAAGGCGCGCCATGTGTTCATTGTTATGCTGACCGGGTTTGAGAAAACTTCCGTGTTGTCTTCAGTTACCAGGCGCTCTTTAACAGCGTCTTTAAAAAAGCCGAGAGGAGATTTTATTTTGTATATTCTGAATTCGTAGATTCTTTCGCCGGGGCCTTCCATGTTCACGTAAGGCTGTTCGCCCGGACCGAAGCTTTTATCGGTTGCGAGGTAGAATGCCGGGGAAGAGAGTACCGCGGACGCATTTGTAAACAGTACCGGGTATAGCAGCAAAACCGGCAGGATAAGTTTAAAGCATAATGGGATTCTTTTCATCTTTTCACTCCAGGATTTTAAATCTGTATATTCCGAGAAAGTCCGGGTTTTCAGGCACGGGATTGAATTCCCTGCTCGCGCGCAGGTAGGATATTTCCGCGCGTTTTACTATTCCGCCTTTGCCGGTATGGTAAACGACTATATGTTCATTGTTGACTATTCCAGCCATTATCATGGAATGATAGGGCCAGTACATGTTTCCCCTGTTTTCATAAAAAAGGATATCACCCGGCTCGGCCGCGGACAGGTCTTTCCCTATGAATTCGGTGTTAAGGGAAAGGAGTGTCGCGGCGTCGGCAAACGGGCCGAATGACGATTTGTCCGGCGCGCCGTCTTTTACGCGGAAGATCGAGCTGCATAGTACCGGGATATTGGGGTAGCTGAACGCGGATATATCCGGAATATTGCCGTCTGGCACGAATCCGAAGCGGCGGCACCAGTCCCTGTCGTGGCGTTTCAGCGCCTCCCTGTATGCCATGCGCACAAGGCCCGCGCAGTCCTGCTGGCTCTCTTCCCACGCAGGGGTTTTTGCTTCGTACTGCGATTCAGCTATCCTTACAAACCATTTTCTGAAAGCTCTTCTGTCGGACTCATTTTGAAGTTCGGCTTTATCCGGAAAGCCGTCCGCGTCGGAGTCCGGGCCCGGTTTCGCGAAATATAATACCAGCCTTTTATTCTCCGGGGAAGTGAAAACAGCCCTTCCGGGTTTGCCTGTGCTTTTAAAATAATATCTTTTGCCGCCGGCTTCGTCAGTGACCGCAGTGATCGTCATTGCTCCTCCGTCCTTTATTGTGCAGCCGGAGAACTCTCCGGCCCGGGGCAAATCCGGGATATAGAGCACAGTTCCGCCGGATACGCCGTCAGACTGGAACGCGGTCATGCTCGCGTATAAGCCTGGCTGCTTTTTCGTTGAGCAGCCGGTGATCAGGATAATTGCAAATGCTATTGTTAATATGCGATCTGTACTTGTCATGGCTCTTGGGCTGATTATAATGCAAATAGTTAAAGATATTTATATAAAGTTTAATAAATCAAGAGAAATTTGGTTTTTATGGGATTTTAATTGGAAATTCTGGAGCTCCCTTCGGCTGCGCTCAGGGAGCGGAAGCAAGTTCAAGGTTGAATGTTCCAGGTTTCAGGGGAGAAAAGAGTTTCAGGTTCCAAGGGAGTTAAAAGGTGTACAGGGCTGAAGTGTACAACGCAGGTATGAAGTGATTTTCTTTTCCCTGAAACTTTTAACTTGGAACTTATACATCAGGGCATAGCTCTCTCCGCGTTTTGGGTTTGATGTTTGTTTTTTGGACCGGGTTGACTGTAAGAAGCTGTTTATTCTCAGCCTGGCGGACTCTTTTTGTGTGATGACCGGGTTCCGGACAGGGTTGGGAGCACATATAAAGCTGAAACGGAGTGGATAGGTATCCGGGAACCAGCTTTCTGGTGTTTGAAGAGCGGGTTTGAGGGGTTTACGCGCGGGATATTTATTTTCATGAATTTCGAGATGAACAGGTTGTATCCGCTCATGTTGATGTAGCGGGCCTTCCGGTTGTATGTGTTTCTGTCTTCGCCGGCCAGGCTTTGCCACGCGCGTACTGCTTCTGCAAAGCAGCGCCGGACTGCGCGCTGGGATATGGTATCGGGATTGCGGGGTACGACGTAGGTTCGCACGCATTGTGTTCGGGCAGTGCTTTGTGTCGCGGCTTTGCCCCGGGATTTCGCAGTGCCCGGGGCGAGCGGCCTGGTGTAGAACACGAGGTTGCCGATTCGTCCGCTGATGGTGTTTATGAGTACGGCTGGTTTTGCTGTGGCCATTTCGGGGGTTCCTGGTTTCGTGTTAGCTGATATTTTTTAGCGCAATATTAATATACTGCAAATGGTCTGAAGATGGCAAGCTGTTTTTTTGGGGGGAAAGGAAATAGTTCCAAGTTGCAAGTTCCAGGTTCCAGGGGGAAAGAAAGTTTCAGGTTAACGTGTATTAAAAAAGTAGACACAGAGAACACCCCACTGGATAATAAAAATAGATATGCATATACATCTATGCTTAGCGGGATAGGCCATTGGTAATATCGACATTGTTAATATAATGTGTTCGTTAAGATGATTTTAATGCCTGATAAAAAAATAGCATTTTATATACACCGTCTGTCAGATCGATTGAAGAGGAATTAAACAAGCAGCACTAACGGATAATTTTATGAAAGACGGAAGAGATCAGGGCAAAAACCAGGAAAGATAATCGGACCGATAGATATATTGTTAGCTGCCCAGGCAATGAATAAAGATATGATATTTGTAACCAATAATGTGAAGGAATTTAAAAGAGTAGAAGGATTAAGGATAGAGGATTGGACCAGGTAGATATGAAGAAACCTGATAAAGATTCGGAGTCTTCAGTACAACAGACCTTACGCCCTTCCGGGTATGTGAGTGGACTGAATCCGCAACAGTAAAATATTCAGGTTCTATATAGAGATAAATAGAATTGAATATCCTTACATAGACCATATTTATACACAGAATAGCTATTATCCTCTTGACAATGATCCGGCAATAATATTATTTTACCGCTATAGAAAAACAAGAGAACAGACTTGCTGTTTAATTCTCATTTCGGATAATTAAATATTCTATCGAATTGATATTACGTATTTGCAGCAAGTTGAATATATGATATAAACCACCATAAGGAGATAAACGATGGGCGAAAGTTTAAAGGGCAAGGTAGCTGTTATAACCGGATCAGGGCAGGGCATAGGGAGAAGCATTGCGATGCATATGGCGCAGCAGGGCGCAAGTGTTGTGACAAACAACCGCAAGCCCGGATCCACAGGCTTTGCTATTATGAATGATAACCTGGCTAATAATTTAGATGCAGGCGAACTGGAAAAATTAAAGAAAAAAGCTGAGGCAGCAAGCGGCGATGCAGAGACAACAGCAAAAGCGATACGCGACGCAGGAGGAAAGGCAGAAGCCTTTTTCGGAGACGTAAGCAATTTCGACATAGCCCGTAAGCTGATAGAGACTGCTGTGAATAAATTCGGCGGCGTGGATATACTGGTAAATGTGGTGGGCACTTTCGCGTTCAGCCCTATATGGGAAATGAGCGAGGAAACATGGGACAAGGTCTGCCTTATAAAACCAAAAGCACATTTCAACTGTACTCGTCATGCTCTTCCCTATATGATGGAGAAGAAATCCGGAACTATTATTAACTGCAGTTCAGGCGCTTTCAAAGGCGGCCCGCTGAGACAGAGCAATTATTCGGCTGCTAACGCGGGAGTTATAGGCCTGACATATGCAACAGCACAGGAGGTTTTTCCGTACGGCATTACATGCAATGCTTTCGCCCCGGGCGCACAGACCAGGGCTTCATTCGAGCTTGACGCGTACGGGAAAGCGATGCCGGAAGGCAAGGAACCCTGGTTTGATGAAAGCGTGAAACAGATGGTCACGAACAGTCCAAGCCCTGATGATGTGGCGCCTTTTATAAGCTATCTAGCTACGGATGATGCTTCTAATATCAATGGGTCTGTCTTCTTTGTAATGGGAGGCATGGTCGCGCTTTACTCAGAAGCCGATTTTCTGCATGTAATTACCAAAGAGGGGCGCTGGTCAATGGACGAACTTAAGAAGAAAGTTCCTGCTGATCTTATGAAGGATTTTCAGAGTACGACAATGAAGATGATGGGCGCTGAGAAAAAATAGCTGTTCTTAAATAAAAAACTGCGAGCAGCAAAATGCATTATTGCAGGCGGGTAAAGAATAATAAAAATCACAGGGGAGCAATCTCGTGTGATTTTTTATTATTTACTCATCTTGACTGAATCTTTTGTGCTAATATTGTCACGATTATCGATAAAAGGATCTGATTTTAATAAATTTCACGCCGCTTATGCATACTTCCTGTATGAAGCGGCTGTGGTAACATCCTGTTCCCCCGAAATTTATTAAAATCAGATCCTTTTATCGATCCAACGGTTAATTTTAAAATAAAAATTTAGTAAAGATGAATTAAATAAATTACACAGAAAGGAGAGAAACATGATCCAGCCAATCACCAGCATGAAAAATGCTTTTGACCTGACAGGGAAGAAGGCGCTTGTTACGGGAGGCAACCGGGGGTTAGGATTAGCCATAGCGATAGCAATGACCCAGAGCGGCGCAGATATTGCCATTCTCGACCGTGACCAGTCCAAAGCAAAGGATGCTCTTACGGAACTTGAGTCTTACGGGGGCAGATATGAAAGTTTTTTCTGTGATATTACGGATATTAAAGCTGTGCGCAGAGTTGTCGCTGATGTTTATAAATCATTCGGCAACATTGATATACTGGTAAATAATGCGGGAATAACCTGTTTTAATGAGCTTCTGAACATGGACGAGGAGCTGAGCGACTGGTATAACGTGGTGAATACTGACCTGAACGGTACTGTGCATATGACATATGAAGTCGGCAAGCGGATGCGCGACGCGGGTAAGGGCGGATCCATAATCAATATTACATCAGCTTCGGCGTTCATTGTAAACAAGACGCAGCCGATGAGCCCGTACAGCAGCGCCAAGGCTGCTGCCAATCACTTCACCCGGTGCATGGCAGTTGAGCTGGGCAAATATGATATACGCGTAAATGCGATCGCCCCTGGGTTTACCAATTCGGAGCTTTCCAGGTTTATCCCCAAAGACCAGTTTGACTACATCATAAACCAGATGCCTGCACGCAGGTTCGGCGAGCCGATAGAAGTGGGGGCAATGGCTGTATATCTCGCTTCTCCTGCGGCAGCGCAGATCACGGGCTCAGTGCAGGTTATTGACGGCGGCTATATGCTGTCGTGTTAGGGGGCATAGCTGTAACTGGAAAATTTCTTGCTATACAATGATTGGTAAAATATATTAGACTTGTTGTAAAACTGATTTTCCCCAGCCGCAGGCTGGGAATAATCCAGATATTTTAGGAGAAATTCAACACGTCTATTGCTGAAACTGCATTAAATCCTGAATAAGAAAAAATATTAATGAAGGAGAAAAGGTAAATGGCAGAGAATACACAAGGTAACGAAATGATAAAAGGAGTCTGGACAATTGAAAATATGGATGTCGGTATGGGGGAAAATAAAAGAACCAGGGTTCCCCAGGCATTTATGCTTTTCATAATGGATAAGCATTTCAGCGCCATCCGTGATTTTTATGAGGAACCGCGCAAGCCCTGGAGTGAGTCGTCCACTATGGAAGAAATGTTCGGTTCAGTCATGGGAGGTTTCATGGCGGACGCGGGAACCTATGAATATGACGGCGTGAATCTCAAGTTCAATATTCAGGTAGCCATGATACCCAATTTAATGCAGGGAGGCTCAATGACTTTCGGCTGTGAATTGG
>CAZVYR010000033.1:3752-18928 GCA_964631555.1 uncultured Leptospirales bacterium | reverse complement strand
TTATACAAAAGGAGTTTGTAAAAAAAGCGCATAACGACGACAGAGTGGAAGTCCTGTTAACTGATTACAGGGATGGAATATATTCCGGCGAAATCATCAGGATAGTCGAAAGGAAAAAAGAGAAATATTTCGCGAAAGTAACCGGGAGAGCGGGCCAATATACTTACTTCAAGCTTCTCGATACTTTCGGCGACCCGGAAGCATGTGCCGAAGCAGGGGGCAACAAATCAAAGGGCGATTTCGCGATAGTGCGGCTAACCGGTAATCAGATCTCAGGTAGGCAGGAATGCATTGTCGAAAGGTTTTTCTTGTCCGAAGAAGAGTATGATGTCCAGAGAATAATCACCAAGCATGCGCTTCCGGGAATGCATAAAAAATATCCCGAACTAAAGGACGTGAAAAAAATACTCAAAGGACAGACTGCTAAGGCAAGGAAGGATTACAGGGATATCTATACAATCACAATAGACGGTGAAACAGCAAAGGACTTTGACGATGCCATATCCCTGGAAAGATCGGGAAAAGATTATATCCTGTATGTCCACATTGCCGATGTTTCAGCATTTATTAAAAAAGACAGCGAGCTTGACAAGGAAGCATCTAAGAGGGGCACTAGTTATTATCTTGGGAGTACCGTTATCCCTATGCTGCCGGAAATACTTTCCAATGAATTCTGTTCACTTAAACAGGGGCAGGACAGGCTTACCCTTTCTGTTGAGATCACTTTCAATAAAAAAGGAAAGGATATTGCGTGTTCTTTTTCCAGGGGCATCATAAAAGTCGACAAAAGGCTGACTTATATTTCAGCGGATAAGACCATAGACGATACTTCCGACCGCAAATTAAACACCCTTTTGAATCAAATGTATGACCTCGCTGCCTTGCTTAAACAAAATCGCCTTAAAGAAGGCAGGATCGATCTTGACCTTCCTGATTATGAGCTAAAATATGATAAAACAACCCTGAAGGATATTGAATTTGCTGCAAGACTCAGGAGCCACATAATAATTGAAGAGTTCATGCTCAGCGCTAACGAAGTCGTGTCCAGGCACCTTACTGAGAATAATATCCCGGCCCTGTACAGGATACATGAGGATATCAGTGAAGAGAAAATGCTAGCACTGCATAATTTCCTTCGTTCCATTGGGATAACTTTAAAAGAAGCAAAAAACACCGGAATTGCGCTGCAGAGCGTTATCGAAAAAGTAAAAGGTAAGGAATATGAAAAAGTCGTTAACTTCATAATTTTAAAGTCCTTTATGCAGGCATATTACGGCTCACAGCCCCTGGGACATTTCGGGTTAGGCTTTGCAGATTATACACATTTTACATCTCCTATCCGGAGATATCCTGATCTGATAGTACACCGCTGTCTGAAAATACTTATTGATAAGGCAAAGCCTGTTTATGAAACAGACGAACTGGAGGAGATCGGTGAAAGGAGTTCCGATATGGAGAGAGTGGCGCAAAACGCTGAGAGAGATCTTTTCAGGCTGATCTCTTGCCGGTTTATGGAGCATAGTATCGGAGAAGAGTTCGACGCAGTAATAAGCGGAATATCCAGGTCGGGATTCTTTGTTGCTCTTATTGATAAACCTGTCGAGGGCATGGTGCCGCTGAGATATCTTACCAACGATTACTACCTTGTTAATGAAGACGAGTATAGTGTCACAGGCAAAAGACTGGGTAAACGCTTCAGGATAGGCGATCTTTTGCGTGTCCGGCTTAAAGAAGTCCAGTATGATACCATGAGAATCGATTTTGAAGTTTCGTAGGTTGTCAGGAATGAGATTTGTTATCCATCATCACCTTGCTGAAAAGGAACATTACGATTTCATGATAGAGACCAAAGAAAATGAAATGCTGACTACATGGAGGATAGCTTTATCTGATTTAGATCTGCTACAAAAAGGCGCTGAAGTAAAAGCGCAGAGAATACAGAATCATAAGAAATTTTTCCTCGACTATGAAGGCCCATTGAGCAGCGGGAAAGGCAGCATAATTATATTTGACAGCGGCTTTTGCAAAATAAATCTAAAAGCCGGAAACAGGTTTGAGTGCGAAATATCTGGAGAGATATTTAAAGGTATTATCCGGATCACTCCTGCTGAAAATGGATTTAGTTATATACGACATTCAACAAGGTGACTAACCATACAACTTCCTGCTCGAACAGTAAAATAAAAAGTGAAAAGAATATTTGAACTGAGATATTTATATATCAGGTTAATACTAAAAATTCTTTACTTTTTTGAAAGATGCTATTAGTCTGTTTAACTTTCTGAATTATTTATACTAAATACATAACCAAAATCGTAAGGAGCCGCATACATGAAACTGGTCGCCAAACCTGCAGTTTTTGATTTCACAGTCAATGACGTTGCAGCAGTCTTTCTGCCCGAGGATTATATAAAAGATATTGATAGCCGGATTCCGCTTGAACTTTCTTTTTTAAAAGACAAAGCTGATATTTCGTTTTTTAAGGGGAAAACATCAGAAGCAATTTTTATTCCCTTTAAAGACTATCCTAATTTAATACTGATCGGCCTTGGGAAAAAACATAAAATCACGAAGGAATCTCTCAGGGAGAACGCAAGTATTATTGTTAAAACCTGTAAAAAAAGAAATATTTCAGAGATAAATATCGTATTACCAATGATAAATAAGCTTGATGATCTTGATGTCCTGTCTTCGATAGCTGAAGGTCTTGCCCTGTCCGATTATTCCTTTGATAAATATAAATCCTCAAAAGAGGATAATGATGAATCTTTAAAAGAAATGGATAAAGCGGTTCTCTACTGCGAAAAAGCAAACCTCGCCTCGGGAATTCTGAAAGAGATAGAGATAATCAGCAACAACACAAAGCTATGCAGGGACCTGATAAACGAAACCAGCGAGGTCTCCAATCCTGTTGCCATAGCAAAAGAAGCAAAGCAATTATCCAGGATGAAGTCCGTAAGCTGTACTGTGTACAACAAAAGAGACATTGAGAAATTAAAGATGGGTTTGCTTCTTGCGGTAAGCAGAGGCAGCATCTTTCCGCCTCAGCTCGTTGTTTTGAAATACAAAGGCAATCCGGCAAGCAAAAAGAATATAGCAATTGTCGGCAAAGGAATAACATTTGATTCAGGCGGTATGAATCTGAAGCCATCGGCATCTATTGAGGATATGAGAACCGATATGTCCGGGGCTGCCGCGTGTTTATACACAATAAAAGCTGCTGCTGAGCTTAAGCTGAAGAAGAACATTATTGCAGTTCTCCCGCTTTGCGAAAATATGTTAAGTAACAATTCATACAGGGCAGGGGATGTGTTTACCGCGTACAATGGAAAGAATGTCGAAGTGGGTAATACCGATGCCGAAGGCAGACTTATACTCGCAGACGCTCTCGCCTATACTGAGAAAGTCCATAAACCCGATTATATCGTTGATATTGCGACTTTGACAGGCGCGTGCTTAATTTGCTTCGGAGAAACTATAGCAGCGCTTCTGTCAAATGATGATATGCTTTCCGATTCCATGTTTAAAGCTGGAGAGAAAACAGGAGATAAGGTCTGGAGACTTCCTCTTGATAAAGATTATGAGGATCTTATCAAGTCCGATCTTGCTGATGTCAAAAATGTCGGCCCTGGCAGAAATGCCGGCACTATTGTAGGGGCTACATTTATTAAGAAGTTCGTAAAGGAGGAGATACCCTGGGCACACATTGATATAGCCGGCACTGCCTGGTATACAAAAGCAAGAGGATACAGGCCTAAGTACGCGACAGGATTTGGCGTAAGACTTTTTATAGAGTTAATAAAGTCAATTGATTTATAAATAAACAACCGGTTAAATGATTAAGCATTTTATTTGACAGGCTTTGGAAATTCAGTAAGGAGGCAAAATGCATAAGGCAAGTGAATCTGCCGCAAGAATGCTTGAAGTGATTAAAAAAGCAATAGCTGACGGAGAAATTTCTACCTTTGAATACGAAGAAATATTAACGATCGCGGATGCAGATGGACTACTTGACAGACAGGAAAAGCAGCTTCTGACTCAACTGCAGGAAATGCTTTCCAACGGTACTTTAAAAAGAGTAAAATAGAGCGGGATAATACCACTATCTTGACTAGTGTGTATTATATATACATGATACAGATTGTTGTTCAGCTCATATTTTTTACTAATTAAGGAGGGATTAGATATGTTAAGGAAATATTTCAATATTGCTATTATTGTATTTTTTATATGTTTATTATCTTTCCCTGTTTTCGCAAACAAATCATCGGCTGCTATTAACGCGCCTGGCAATGCAAAAATAGGATCGGTAATAGTCATAAAAGTAACAGTAACCCACAACGGCAATAATTTTATGCATCATACCGACTGGGTTTACATAAAGATCAACGGCAGTGAAATAGCAAGATGGGATTTCAGCTGGAATCATCTTCCGGAGAGTGAAGTATTCACCAGGGAAATAAAATACGAAGTGCAGGGTCCGCTTAAAATTGAAGCTGAGGCAAACTGCAACCTGCATGGAAGCAATGGGATAGCAGTAAAGAAAGTAAATATTGAGTAAGAGATTTTAAGAGAGGTAATATTATGACATTATTTGGAATTTCGATCCTGTTAGTATCAGGCATTACTAATTTTATTTTTCTCCTGTTCCAGCTTCTTTCAGGTTTGCGCATAGTAAAAGTAAAGATGAAAGTACATAAAAGAACAGGAATAATTCTTTTTATAATAGCTACATTGCATGCTATTTTCGCGATACTTGCGGATTGATGGTTAGATATCCGTCAACTCTGCTAAAGTATTGCTTCAAGGGATTCCGAAAAAGCACGGGCAGTCTTTTCCAGGTCTTCATCGCTGTGCGATGTTGAGAGAAATCCCACTTCATATCCCGACGGCGAAAGGTATATTCCTCTTTTCAGCATCTCCCTGTGATATTCCGAAAAGAGTTTCATATCCGATCCTTTTACATCTTCGACTGAATGAATTTCTTTCTTATCTGTAAAATATATTGCAAAGATTGAACTTAGTTGCGTAAACAATACCTTGCCTGCAAACTTTTCAAGCGAAGGCTTAATAAGCTCCTGTAATTTTTCTGCTTTTTTAGTAAGTGTCCTGTAAGCTTTCTGGTCCAGCTTTTTAAGGGTGGCTATCCCGGCTGACATTGCGAGCGGATTGCCTGAAAGAGTGCCTGCCTGATATACAGGGCCGTCAGGTGCCACTTTGCTCATTATTTTATTTGACGCTCCGTATGCACCTACAGGCAGGCCGCCTCCGATGATCTTGCCCAGGACGGTGATATCTGCTTTTATCTCGAAATATTCCTGTG
The DNA here is from genome assembly GCA_964631555.1 of uncultured Leptospirales bacterium. Classification (GTDB taxonomy): domain Bacteria; phylum Spirochaetota; class UBA4802; order UBA4802; family JAFGDQ01; genus CAZVYR01. Next base: position 13,605 of record CAZVYR010000033.1, on the reverse strand, counting down.
CTCCGCCGGCTGCGACCCGGAATCCTGTTATTACTTCATCGAATATTAAAAGTACTTTATATTTACTGCAAAGTTTTCTTACTTTTTTAAGATAGTCTTTTTCAGGAAGTATAAGACCATAATTACAGGGTACTGGTTCCATAATAACAGCAGCGATATTTTCATGCTCATTGGCCAAAACCTTTTCAAGCAGTTCGGAATTATTGAATGGAACGACTATCGTATCCATGGCATTGTTCCTGGTTACTCCTGCGGAGTCCGGTGTTCCGAATGTAGCAAGTCCTGATCCGCCTGCTACAAGCAGATGGTCAGCATGCCCGTGATAGCAGCCGTCAAATTTTATGAATTTATCTTTGCCTGTATAACCTCTTGCAAGCCTAATAGCGCTCATTGCTGCTTCTGTACCTGAGCTGACAAATCTTACTTTTTCAATTGAAGGAAATTTTTTTGTTATCAGATCTGCTATTTCTACTTCATATCGATTGGGAGTTCCGAAGCTTGTGCCATTTCCTGCTGTTCTTAATATTGCAGCGATTACGTCATCATCAGCGTGCCCCAGGATCAATGGCCCCCATGACATGCAGTAATCTATATATTCGTTGCCGTCTTCATCAAAAATGTGAGAGCCCGTTCCTTTTTTCATAAATAGGGGATAGCCTCCGACTGATTTAAAAGCCCTGACCGGGGAGTTAACTCCGCCGGGCATTAGTTTAAGTGCTTTTTTAAATAAATTTTTTGATATTTCGATTTTCATGTTATACCTGTTATAATTTATCCGATTTTATAAATTCAAAGTTCTATTTATAGGTTTTTTTCGTAAAGCAGTTCTTTTATTGAAATTCCAATAATTTGGGTAAATTTTCAAATATTTTCTTGACAGCAATTTACATTATAGCTATTTTATAGCTAACAGCGGCTAAAATGTACACTCCTTTTGAATACTTATATTTTATTAAGAAATTAATCAACTATTTGTTGTATTTTATCAATAGGATTAATTTAGTTTTTATTCCTGTTCACTGCCAAATCAAACATTAAAACAAATATCAACGTAGAAATCATTTTAATTACAGAGTGCATATTAAGGGAAAGACGTGCCAGACGAAAAAAATAATAATACAGATAATAATGAAAATGATAGCAATATAGCTAATGATAAATCATCGGAATTTATGAATATGAACGGGATGGTCAAGTTTGAGGTATATGGCCGGGAAATGATTGAAAAGAAAGTAAAATTAAGCGGCAACAGCGGCAGGGTTTACTTACCTCCGGATTGGGTAGATCACCGCGTCAAAATAGTCAGGATCGATTAAGGAAAAAACTAATATAAGGAAAATGGCTGTGAGTAATACCCTAATAAGGAAATTAAGCAAAAGCGATGCATCAGCCATTAGGGATATAAATCTTTCTATTGCCCAACATCCTTTGAAAATTGATTATAAGATACTTATAGAAGAAGAAGCTAATAACCCCCAGGATGGCAGCTTTGTGGCTGAAGTAAACGGCAAGGTCGTTGGGTTTGTATTAAGTTATATCCTTTCTGGTGTTTTCGGTATTGAGAAAAGTGCATGGATCGCCATGGTAGGAGTTGATCCGAAATACATGGACCAGGGAATTGGAAAGCGGCTAGCTGACGAGATATTCAAATTCTATAAAGAAAAGGGTATTTTTAATATATTTACGACTGTCAGATGGGATTCAACCGATCTGTTATCTTATTTTAAAACTCTTGGTTTTGAAAGAAGCAGCTATATTAATCTTTCGAAAACCATAAGTTAGATTCATAAGTATTAATAAGAGTAATAAATAGCATATCTTGGCTGATTTTATTCACCTGCATACTGATTTTAATTGTCATGGATTAGTGGTGACTCCGGATTCCTTTTATTACGACTAAGAAACGGAGGGGTAACACCTTTAAAATAAAGGTGTTATGGCTTTGAAACGGAGGGGAACCGATTATGAAACGGAGAGGAGAAGGTTTATTTAATTTTTACCAAAAAATATAATAATTGGTTAATTTTTATTATCTGTACCGCGATCTTACTGAGGTTTTGATTTGAAATATATATAATTCTGCCAAATGAAGTATTAGAAATGACTCGAACTGAATCAATTATTTAAAAAGAGTTATATATATTTAGCCTCTCCCAGGCAAAATCCTCCCTAACTGCATTTATTATTTGAATATTTTATATAGAATGCTCTTTTAAATGTACACTTGATTAGAAAACATTAAGAGCGAGTCTTGTAATGGCCATTGGAAAGGCAATATGTGCAATGAATATGAATTTATCGAAGCAACAGCAATAAACAGGATAAATCTATTTTTAAAAGCCCGGGATTGTCTAAACCGAATTTTCAGGAGGCAAGTTTAAAATGATTACAATTGGAATCGATTGCGGTGCTAAAAATACTAAAACCATTATTATGAAAGATAAGCAAATCATTGGCAAAGGTAAAGTCCTCACTGGTTTTGATCAGGCCAACGCTATTGAAGAGTCTATGAACAATGCATTGAAGGAAGCCGGTGTTTCATCGTCTGATGTAAAAAAAATATATGGTACAGGTTCAGGGCAGAAAGCCATTAAACAGGCTAACAATTTGATCGATGATATTAAGGCAATGGCCAAAGCTGCGAATTATTTTTTCCCGAATGCCAGAACAGTTATCGATGTCGGAGCTGAAGAAGGCCGTGCTGCCAGGATAGACAGAAACGGTAAGCCGGTTGATTTCGTGATCAATGAAAAATGTGCTGCCGGTGCAGGAGGCTTTATTGAAGCTATGAGCCAGGTACTTGAAATTCCTCTTGAAGAAATGGGTCCTCTTGCCTTGAAGTCAGTGAATGAAATTCCAATGAATGCGCAATGCGTGATTTTCGCTGAATCGGAAGTAGTGGGATTAATACACACCAATACGGAGAAAATGGATATCAGTAAGGCTATTCATGACGCAATGGCTGGTCGTATTGTTTCCATGATTCGAAGGATAGGCGTCAATGAAGATGTAGTAATGCTAGGGGGTGTTGCATTAAACCCGGGCTTTGTTAAAGCCATGAAAACACAGCTGGAAATTGAAAAAATCTATATTCCTGATATACCGGAATATAGTGAAGCGGTGGGAGCTGCTCTTTTAGCTGCTTTATAATAAACCCGGCAGCTAAAAATCTTGATTAGTGGAGGAGATCAAATGTCTGAGGACAAGAAACAAGAATTCCGGCGTTGGACGGAATCCAACTGGAAGAATCCTGAAATTAATTGGAAAGACGCGAAATATATTACAGTAGGTGTGGATGTGGGAGCAGTCAGTTCACAGGCAGTGATTATGGGCGACGGCCAGGTGCTGGCCTACGGGAATATGAGAACAGGCTCCAACAGCCCGAATAGTGCCAGAGATGCCTATAAGTTCGCCCGGGATGCAATCGGAGATATGCCAGAAAAGAGAATGGACTATTGTATCGGGACAGGGTATGGCCGTGTAAATGTCCCGTTCGCGGACAGATCCATTACCGAGGTTGCGTGTCATGCCAGGGGGGCAAACTTTATTTACGGCCCGAAAGTCCGGACTGTTCTTGATGTGGGCGGCCAGGATATAAAGGCAATTCAGTGTGATGAAAAAGGGAAAGTAACAAATTTTCTTATGAATGATAAATGCGCTGCAGGCACCGGCAGGGGAATGGAAGTATTTGCGGAATTTTTAGGAGTGCCAATTACGGAAATTGGTGAACGTTCCTTCAAAGTGGAGAAGGAGCCTAAATCTGTTTTCGGTACATGCGTTGTATACGCCAAGTCAGAAGCTGCTGGCCTTTTGCGTGAAGGGTGGTCTACCGAAGAAGTGCTGGCTGCTTTTTGTAAAGCAATGGCTGAACGCATATATTCTTTGATAGAAAAGGTAGGAGTTGCTCCGGAATTTGCAGTAACAGGCGGGATGGCCAAGAATCGTGGGGTTATGGACCGCCTGATGCCCATGGTCGGCCTGAAGCGCATGACTACTGATTGGGATACTCAGATTGCCGGCGCTGCAGGAGCAGCTTTGTTCGGATTTGCTCTTTGTGAAAAAGGAAAGGGGAGGCAGAAATAGCTGAATGATAATTCCCTGTGGTTTTTATTCAGGGAAATATAATGTTTTAAAATAAAAATAAACTTTTCAGGTAGCCCCCAGAATTACAGCAAGACGAAGTACAATGCTGTGGGGGGTGATTTTTCTAAACTTGACTTTTGGCTTTTTCGCGAAATATGATTTTCCATGAAATGTGAAAAAGCAAAAAAATAAAATTTTAAGGAGGAAGTAAATATGGCCTTAGAATGGATGCCAAGGGACGATAGTAAAAAAGACCATTCGTTACACACCAATATTCACTGGGGAACAGAGGCTCCCTGTGTTGTTTATGAAAAGCGCCCTCTTAAAGATCCTGAGGGGAAGGTTGTAGACGGGCTTTTCGTATCCTGGATACGGCTAAACAACCCGTCTCAGTATAATTCATATACTACTGAAATGGTAAAAGGTGTGATAGCAGGATTTGAGAGTGCCTCACTTGACAGAAGCGTTGTGGCCGCTATTTTTACAGGTACCGGCCCTTATGCATTTTGCACAGGCGGTAATACCAAGGAATACAGCGAGTTTTACAGCCGCAGACCGGATGAATACGGGCAGTATATGGAACTATTTAACCACATGGTAGATTCCATACTTGCATGTAAAAAACCCGTAATATGCAGGGTAAACGGAATGAGAGTTGCCGGAGGCCAGGAGATAGGAATGGCCTGCGACCTCGCAATATCATCCGACCTCGCAATATTCGGGCAGGCTGGTCCGAGGCATGGTTCAGCCCCTGTAGGCGGATCGTCGGATTTCCTGCCATGGTTCCTGAGTGCTGAGGATGCAATGTGGAACTGTGTTTCCTGTGAGATGTGGTCCGCTTATAAGATGAAGGCAAAGAACCTTATCAGCAAGGTTGTTCCTGTACTTAAAGTTGACGGGAAATGGGTTCGGAACCCGCAGATCATTACGGATAAATATGTAGAAGACGGGGAGATAGTTTACGGCGAAAATAAGACCGGTGATGCTGCTAAAGAGGCCCGTAATTTCCTAAAGGAACATCAACCGAATGCTGATTTCGAGCTTCTGGATAAGGAAGTGGATAAAATGGTATGGACTTTCGCCAACCTGTTCCCCGGATGCCTGATTGAATCTATTGATGCAATTCGTCAGAAAAAGAAATTCTTCTGGGATACAATGAAGAATGCTCACAGGCACTGGCTGGCTGCTAATATGGGTGGTGAGGCCTTCCTGGGATTCGGTGCATTCAATACCAAGAAGATAACTGGTAAAGATACCATAGATTTTATCAAGTTCCGTCAAAGCATTGCGGAATCCAAATCCTGGGATATGGATATGTTTGCCGAGGTTATGGGCAAACCAAAAGAATAGTATTTTTAAATATCATCAAGAAAAAGAAAAGCGGGAATAACTCCCGCTTTTCTTTATTCATACCATGACAGTATCTCGGATATATCTTCCCTGTCTGTCTTTGTATTGTTCACAGGTGCATTCTCATCCGCATATCCAAGAGCTATTCCCAACAGCACATCCTTCTCATCACTGATTTCAAGAGTATCTTTTATTTCTTCAGAATACGAACTAATTAACCCGACAGGGCATGTGCCCAGACCCTTCGCGTGCGCAGCAAGAAGAAGATAGGAGATACTAAGGCCGATATCCAGGTAGCGCAGATGAGGAAAGACCCTGTCAATGGTTACTATAATTGCGACAGGAGCACCGTAGAATGAACAGCTACCGTCTTCAATGAACCTGTTGAATTCGATACCTGTTTGTTTAATTGCGGGCAGTATTGTTTTTGTTGACTTGCGGCTTCTCCCGGAGAATCTGTCAGGCAGAGGCACCGCTGTTCCGGGTCCGCATTGTACACTCTTTTCAGAGTGAGTTTTCATCAAACGGCGAACCAGCCTGTCCTTTTCCTTGCCGTAAGTTATAATATATTCCCAGGGCTGAAGATTTATAGCCGAAGGCGCCATGCCCGCGTACCTGATTATTTCTTCAATATCTTTTCTCGCGACCGGCTTATCAAGATAGGCCCTGCTGCTTTTTCTCTGGTTAATTGCAGTGAAAATGTCCATATATCTTTTCCTTTAAATATTGATATCCGAATTATCTGCCGGGATTTGTCCGGATGTCCAGTATTTTAAATAAAAACCGAAGAAAACAATATTAGTACCGGGTGATCGTAACTGTTAGAGTGAGGATAATATCTTGACACGTATTGTAATAAAAATATGATACTTAGTAAAATTTACTGAGGCGTTATACGGAGGTACTGATGGAAAGAGGCATGTTGTGGTTTAAGTGTGCTGCGATGCATGATCCGGTAAGGCCGGTATTAAAGAAACAGGCTGTACTCGGATGGGAAGCCAAACAAAGGCAGGTTGATCTTGTGATCGAACGCCCTCTAAAAGGAGAAGAACTGCTCCTCCGTATGAAGGGCTGGTTTACTGCAGATGTTTATAATGTAGCTGATATTGTTAAAGAACATGGAAAAATAAAACTGCTCGATGAGCATGATCTGGTAGTGGAAACAAATGATATATCCGCTCTGAATACCCTCTCTGAAAAATTAAAAGATGCTTTTGGCGAGGAGGTTTGGGTAGAGCATATTCCAAAGTCCAGGCTTGAGTAAATTATTTATTTTTTTATAAATACTTTTGCGGGTACTTTGCTTATCAGCCTGCTCCCGGTATCCGTGACCAGAAATACGCTTTCAATACCTGCCGAGAATTCATTCTCGAAGACCAGCTTCGGTTCAGTGGAAAAGATCATACCCGGCATGAGAACATCCTTCCTGTTGCGCGCAAGTATAGGCGTCTCAACAAGCTCTAGTCCGATCCCGTGCCCTACAAACACGACCTTGTGTTCCGCCGGACCAAGGAATTGCTTATCATAACCGAGGGACGATGCTTTCTTCACGGAATATTCAAACACTTCCCCTATCGCAATACCGGGTGCCGCTTTTTCAATTATTGAATTATGGATCTCGATCGCTGCTTCAGATGCTTTCATTGCTTTATCCGGCATGCTTCCTATCGCGAACATCCGTGTTTCGTCTATATGATATCCGTTAAAGACAAAACCTATATCGATCATAATGGGTTCGTTTCCACGTATCTTCTTTTTTCCTCCGCCGCACGGGAAAGACGCAGACATTCCTTCTCCTGAAGCAGGCGAATCCAGCAACCCGATAATTCCGCCGCTCTCTCCGCTCAGCACGTGCCAGTTGTAGCCTTCCGTTTGGTAATCCCTGACCCGCAGGCGCGCCTGGTGTCCTATAGTCCTTTCGTAAGTTTCATACATCCCCGCGAACTCAATCTCGCTAAAACCGGGCTTCAGCTCCTGCTCAATAAATCTGAAAGTCTTATATGAAAGCTCTGCAGTTTCTTCCATCCGTTCGATTTCCCATTCCGATTTGATCATGCGAACATTGTGTATCAGGCCCGAGCCGTCCCTGCATTCTTTGATTCTGAAGAGCTCTTGTAAAAAATGAAATTCCCTTACAGGCATAACGTCGAATTCAAAACCCATGATATCCGGCAGGCGGCCGTAAAAATCAGATATTCTGCCCGGAACTTGTTTAACAGAATCAATGCTGACGATATTTTCAATGGAGGTTTCTTCTTTGGCCCTGGGCAGATATTTTTTTATCATGAGCAGAGGTTCTCCCTGTGCCGGAATAAAGAGATAGCCGTTCTGTGCCGTGCCTGAAAAATAAAACAGATCAACACGCTGCACGATAAAAAACGCGTCCATGCCCGATGACTGCATTTGTTTTTGTATTGCGGAAATCCGCCTGGTAATTTCCTGAGCCGGTGTGATCGCTGCTTTCATGCTGATTTGCCTGTTACCTCTATGATTAGTTATGATTAGTATATTATTTCACGGAATAAATAAGAACTTATTGAAATTTTGTTTATTATTTTTATTAGAGTTATTGCATTTCTCCTGAAATATACGGATCTTCCCCAGCCTGCGGCGGAGAACAATCAGTTTTGCAACAAGTCTATTTTATTTATGCAGCCAGTAATTGTGTTTACAATTTTAAAAATTCTCCTGATTGTTACAACAAAAAATATAACATGTCGGAGGAAAATTTTAAAGTGATAGTTAGAAATATCAATGATAAAGAAGTTCTTGATACCACTTACCTGGCACATGGCGGTGCTATTGCTCAAATGATACTCGACAGGAGAATTTTAAAAGAAATCGGATTTCTGGCAATAGCAAGACTTGCTCCCGGCAAGGAGATAGAGTCGCATGTTGATCCTATGGAAGAAATATACTTTGTCCTGAGCGGGAAAGGAATGATCCGTGTGGATGATGAGGAAAAGGAAGTCGGGCCCGGAGATGCTACGTGGGTACCTACAGGTTCGTCTCACAGCCTGCTTAACACAGGAGAGGAAGAGTGTATCATAATAGTGATTGCGTCTCCCTGGGAATTTAACAAATAAATATTATATCCTGATCCCTATGGAGCCACCAATACCTGGTTGCCGAAGTGTTTTGCCAGTTCCTGTCCAAGGGCTTCGGCAGCTTCCTCGTTTTCAAATTCAACCATCAGCTCCCCGTTGTCGCCAAGGATAAGCGAACCGTGCTTCTTTACCAGTTCAGCTACCTCTTCCGGTTCCACTGTCCACCAGCCCTTTGTACGCATGAGAAGCTCTTCACCCTTGAAGCGCCTCGGGGTAACAAGATCGATCTCCCTGAACCACGCGCTCCATCCCACCTGCGCGGGCGCTTTTAACACCGGGCTTACCGGGTCATGGTATATTCTGCATCGTCCGAACAGTCTCAGTCTCATCATTCCGATATCTCCCGAATGAGAGCAGCTATTTCATGATTTTCTTTGTTTCTCTGATCATTTAAGGATATGCCGTGTTTCCTGTAAGCTGTAATATGGCAATGCCGGAATAATTCCAGTATGAATTTATTGTCAGGCTGAATGCCTTTGGATAAACTATGGGAATATGATTTTTCGAACAATTCAAGACTCATAGCCCTGATTCCGCGCAATCGTGTGTCAAAAGGGGAAACATCCGTATGTTTGATCAAAGCGCTGTCGAGTTCCTCCATCGCGGAAAAGATCATCCGCATTCTCTGGATCGAAGGATCTGTGCCCCAGTCATCCATGCCTATGTCAATTCCTCAATAAGTTCGCCGGATTTCATAACGCGCATCAGAGGATAGAGCGGGTTTCTCCTGTAAAGGCTCAATGTCTGTTCGTGAACGCTTTCCTTAAAGGAAGCAGTGCAGTCCTCAAGAAAGACGGCCTTGAAATCATGACATATAGCATCCATCACAGTTGTCAGCACGCAGAAGTGGGTCGCGATACCAGCTACAGCGCACATAGTCACTCCCATCTCCCGCAACCTGTCCTCAAGTCCTGTCTTAAAAAAAGCCGAGAATCTCGGTTTGGGTATCCAGAGATCGCCCTCTTCACGCATAAGCTCGTCTATTATCTCAGCTCCTTCTGTACCGGTAAGGGAATGGGGATGCATTTTGCCTTTAAAAATAAAATCAGTTTCCTTGAATGAATCCGTTGAGAAGATCACAGGCAAGGCTCTCTTCCTGAATTCCGAGCTCAGCCTGTTGATAGGATCAATGGTTTTGCGTGCAAGAGCAGTAATGGGAAGATTGCGCTCTTCAATAAAGTTGTCCTTTACCATATCAATGATAAGGAGCGCCGGTTTTTCTTTGTTTGTATTTTCCATAAGCAATTGATGTTTGTTTTATTAAATAATAGAGTTGTTGCATTTCTCCTAAAATATAAAGATTTTTCCCCGCC
>CAZVYR010000033.1:0-3652 GCA_964631555.1 uncultured Leptospirales bacterium | reverse complement strand
CCGAACATATATTCTGTTTTAGCCATGCCGTATCCTACAACAATCAGTTTCCCGATAAAGCTGAGAAGCGATAAAGCAATGTCCTGTCCGGGCTTTGTTCCGGTAATCTCGAATATCTTCCAGCCGAAATTCGGCAGGCCGTTCTTTTTAGAAATGTCCCTGAATTCCCCGGATATGGCTTTTGTATCTTTATCAGTGGAATTGATAATAAAATCCGCGCCGTATTTAAGCGCCCTGTCCAGCTTCTCCTGGTTCCTTGCGATCCCAATAACTGTTTTGGCTCCGAGAGCTTTGGCTGTCTGTGCCATATATTGCCCGACTCCCCCGGTTACACCGACTATAATAACATTATCGCCGGGCTGCAGATCAGCCCTCTTTGCCGCCTGGTACGGTGTGGTTGCAGCATCAGCTACAACTGCCAGGTGGGCGAGCGGAATATTGCCCCTGTTCTTAACCTCGCATAAGTCAATGCTGGGAACAGGTATATGACTGGAGAATCCTCCGTATATTCCCAGGCTGTTGCCCGGCATCAACTGGGCAAGACACCTGTTGCCTCTGCCTGTTTTGCACATCATACACTTCCTACAGGGCATAACTGCCGGAATTATAACTTCTTTTCCGATCCAGGCCTCGTCACCTGCTACAACGGTTCCCGCGATTTCATGTCCCAGGGTTAACGGCGGCTTTGATACAGTGGGAACACCATCGTAAAAATAACCCAGGTCAGTATGACATACTCCGCATCCGGCTACCTGAACCAGGACTTCGCCTTCTTTTAATTCAGGAACAGGCAACTCCTTCTTCTCAAGTTTTCCGGGTGTTGATTCTTTAGTCTCTTTGTTGTAAACTGCCGGCTGGACCATTTGCCAGGTTGAAATTTTGTCTGGTACTGTTGTCATTTACTTCCTCCTTGGATAAAATAGTTGATTTTAAACCGTTGTCCGGTCTAACAAAAATTCAGATTATCTGAGAAACAGCTCAATGAAGCAAGATTACTGAGCTTAAGATATACTGGTTTTATTGTAATTACTAACTCAACTTTACTGATAATTTGCGGGAAATATATTAAATTGATCGGTTTGCTTATATACGCATTAAAATACAGTCAAGCCGAGTGATAAAGATGTTAATGAATTCTCTACTTAAAAAATTATATTATACTGATTCTCAAATTATTATTTGCCTGTTTTTTTAACAAGTATTTTTTTATTTGCGGGAATTGTTCCTATGTAACAATTTATAAGTGCGTGGTATAAAAACGGTTTCCCCGCCTCCGGCGGGGAAAGCCATGTATCTTTTATGTAGATATGTTCATATACCCTCACCGCCATGCAGGAGGCCTCTGCCTGGTGAGAGCATATATCCGGGCAATGTTCTTTTATGCTTCAACCCCGGCTTTGATCTTTCTTTTGTTACTTAAAATGAACATAAACTGCCTTATCCTGTTCGGATGTACAACGAGAATAAAAATACCTCCGACAATATTACCCAGGGTTACAGGCAGAATATTATTGAACATACTTAAAAGACCCATTCCGGAGGTTCCTTTAGCCAGAAGGCCTAACGGAATAAGGTACATATTGGCAACGCAGTGCTCAAAACCGCTTGCAACGAACACCATAATAGGCAGAATGCAGGCAAAAATCTTTGAAATAATATCCTTCGAGATAGTAGCAAGAATAATAGCCAGAATAACCAGCATATTACAGAAAATACCCCTGATAAAAGCCTGGCTGAAAGTAAGCCCCAGCTTCGCGCCCGCGACTTTAGCGGCAAGCTCGCCAAGTCCGGTCAGGTTCCCGATCTCTCCAAGAAGCCCCGATTTCCAGATCAAAATAGCGAAAAGCAAAGACCCGATAAAGTTCCCGAAATAGACAGATATCCAGTTCTTCAGAATCTTTTTAATCGTATAAAGCGATAGAATAGTACTGACTATCATCATGATGTTGCCTGTAAAAAGCTCGGCACCGGCGATAACAACAAGAACCAGGCCTACACTGAACACAGCGCCCCCAACCACTTTACCCATCCCCTGTTCCAGAGCCACCAGAAAAACATGTCCTCCAAACCCGATATAAAGCCCTGCCAGAATGCCCAGGATCAATAACTGCCATACTTTGGTATTAGCTTTCTTGATGCCAAGCGCAGAAATTTTTTTAGTAAGTTCCTGTGTAGACAAGGCCGGATCATAAGTAGTAGTTTTTTCTTCTTTAACTAACATAACTTCTCCATATTGAATAATTTATTGAATATTTTATATTTAAAAAATATAAGTACGGATATATAGTGCTTTTCAAAGCAGTAAGCGGAAATGAGAAGCAAAGGTATGATTTTTTCAGTTGGTAATTATGCGTGTTCAAAACAAATTATTAAATAACAAGATTGATTAAAAATATTTCCAAACAGGATTTTAGACTATATGATTATTATTGATAATATTAGCCTCAGGCTGTTAATTTTTTAACAGGGTGGTATATTTGTCAAAAAGATTTTTTTTAAAAATGCGAAAACAGGAGGGAAAAAGTCATTTTTAAGCCGGATATAGAAACAATAATTCTATCAGTAAAGGCAGAATAAAAAAAATGCCGGATTTAACCGGCATCTTGTGCCGGATTGACCGGCATTTTGTGTATTTGTTTATGGAAATTGGCAAATTTATCTCTGCACAAGCATCGCCACACCCTGACCGCCGCCGATACAGAGAGTTGCCAGGCCCTTGCGCGCGTCTCTTTTCCCCATCTCAAAAAGAAGCGTTACAAGTATTCTTGCCCCGCTCGCGCCAACAGGATGGCCAAGTGCGACAGCTCCGCCGTTTACATTGACTATGTCGTTTTCCAGGCCGAGTTCCCTGCCTACAGCCACGGACTGTACAGCAAAAGCCTCGTTGGATTCAACCAGATCAAGATCTTTAAGATCCCAGCCTGATTTTTTCATGACCTTTCTTGTAGCATAAATAGGCCCAAGTCCCATGACAGCGGGATCCAGGCCGACAGATGCGCCTGTTACATAACTCGCTAAAGGCTTTACACCCAGTTTATCGGCTGTTTCCCTGCTTGTAATAACAAGAGCGGCTGCTCCGTCGTTTATACCTGAGGAATTCCCTGCAGTAACAGTGCCGTCCTTTTTGAATGCGGGTCTCAGTTTGGATAATACTTCAAAAGTCGAGCCTTCCCTTGGATGCTCGTCTGTATCAAAGTCCTTGAAACCGCCTTTGACAGGCACAGGAACCGGGATAATTTCATCTTTAAATCGGCCGCTCTTAATAGCCTTTACGGCCCTTTCCTGGCTCATCGCTGCGAATTTATCCTGCTCTTCCCTTGATATCCCCATTCTTTCCGCTATATTCTCAGCAGTTAAGCCCATATGGTAATCGCACATTGCGCACCACAGGCCTTCTTTTATCATAGAGTCTATAAGCTCGCTGTGACCCATCCTGTACCCGTATCTTCCGTTCATTACCAGGTACGGAGCCCTCGACATATTTTCCATTCCGCCTGCTACCACAATATCGTTATCTCCAACCGCAATAGACTGGGCTGCCAGAATAACGCTTTTTAATCCTGACGCACATACTTTATTGATAGTCATGGCAGGCACTTCAACAGGAAGCCCGGCCTTTATAGTCGCCTGGCGTGCCACGTTCTGCCCCTGG
>CAZVYR010000032.1:6761-18980 GCA_964631555.1 uncultured Leptospirales bacterium | reverse complement strand
AAATCAGATCATTTTATCGATCCAACGGTAATTTTTAAAATAAAAAGTCAGTCAAGATGAGTAATATAGTATTGTGAAAATAAATTATGAAGCAGGAAACAGACATCATACTTAAAGCAGACCAGGTATCCCCTGATCTGTTTGATCATATTGACAGGGAATTCGCGGAATTCATGGCAAAGTTATCCGGGAGTCGCGATCCTGAATTGCTGATGGCAGCGCGTCTTGTAAGCAATTTTACAGGCAAGGGCAATGTCTGCATACATATTCCGTCTGTTGCAGGAAGGGATCTCTTTGACATTCTCGATGAAGGATACCGGCCGGATGAAAAGATATTATTATTTGAAGCTGATAAGTGGGTCAGGAAACTAAGGAAATATTCCTGTGTGGGGAAGCCGGGCGATTTCAAGCCTTTGACGCTTGATGATAACAGCAGGCTTTATCTTTACAGGTACTGGGACTATGAACAGAGGCTGGCTCTTAATATTAAAAACCGGCTTGAACGCGGATACTATGCTGTCAATAATGAGCTGTTAAAACAAAACCTGTCTTTATTATTTGATCTTGAGAATGCTGATAAAGACCAGTTGATTGCTTCTGTGAATGCGCTTCTGCAAAGGTTCACTGTAATTTCCGGGGGGCCGGGAACCGGCAAAACTTCTACTATTATAAAAATACTCGTTCTCCTTATTCAGCAATATCCAGGCAGGAAAGATCCTCTGCGAATAGCATTGGCTGCTCCGACAGGAAAGGCAGCGGCAAGACTGAATGAATCAATTGAATATGCACTTAAGACTGTAAATTGCCAGGACAATATAAAGCAGCTTATACCTCGCGAGTCGTTTACGATACACAGGCTTCTCGGCACGCTTCGGGGACAGACTTCCTTTCGATATAATGTAACCAACTTGCTGCCTTATGATATTGTGATAATTGACGAAGCTTCTATGGCTGATCTTGCCCTGATGACCAGGCTGCTTGAGGCTGTGCCCCCTGAATCCAGAATTGTGCTTCTCGGAGACAAGGACCAGTTGTCGTCTGTGGAAGCAGGGGCAGTGCTCGGTGATATTTGCGACACAGGAAGAGCGCACGGTTTTACACGGAATTTTGCAGAAAGAATAAACGAGTTTTTACCGGATGCAGTCTTCTCTGAAACCGGCAATGATAAAGAGCCTTTGATAGCTGATTCAATAATGGTCCTTCGTACCAGCTATCGCTTCGGCCCGGAGAGCGGGATTGGAGAGTTGAGCAGACTAATAAATGAAGGCAATGCAGACAAGGCTCTTGAACTCCTCAGGCAGAATAAATTCAGCGATGTTTCTTATATAGAAGGCAACATCACAGGGTTATACGAATTTCTGCCTGATAAAATCATTTCAGGTTATTCTCCGTATCTTAAAGCAGGAAAACCTGAAGAGGCATTGAAGAAATTACAGGATTTTACCATACTCTGTGCTTTAAGGAAAGGCCCTTTCGGTATTGAAGCGATAAACTCATTTGCTGAGGATATTCTCGGAAGAAGAGGACTGCTGAAGCGCGGTGACAGGTGGTATGACGGCCGGCCTGTAATGATAAAACGAAATGCGTATAATTTAAGACTTTATAACGGTGACATCGGCATATTAAAAAGCGATCCGGAAGATATTGAAAGTATTCGTTTTTTTATTTCTTCTCAGGGAATCATAAGAATGATACCGCCATTAAAGCTGCCGGAACATGAAACGGCATTTTCCATGACAGTTCACAAAAGCCAGGGTTCTGAGTTCAATAAGGTTCTGATATTGCTGCCGGACCACGTAAGCCCTGTGTTGTCAAGAGAATTGCTTTATACTGCGGTTACCAGGGCACGTGAACAAGTCGCCATATACGGATCGGAAGAGATCATTAGATTTATGATAAAGAATCCGGTTTTAAGAACATCGGGATTAAGGAATGCAGTCTGGAAAAAATAATCGATATGTTGTTAACTGATTTTATCTTTTATAAATCCTGCTTCATTCTTCTTAGCGTGCCTTCACCTAACATTAGATAGGAGACCAGCTTTTTAGAGGTCATTTTCCCCTGGCTGGCAATTATGGTTTCAGCCATATTATATTTCCTTCTCATGTGCTGTATCGCGGCAATAGTGCACTTGAAGTGTCTTGCAAGTTCCCAGTCCTTATGTGTATAATTGCGGGTTTTATCTTTTTTATTCAGGCTGATAAATTCCTTGATCAGTGTTTCATCCCATTCTTTTCTCTTGCCGTCTCCGTAATTATGTTCTTTGGAACGAAGTATATTTCTTTCAACCGTACCCTGCATTTTTTTTGATTTCCAGTAGGGATGGCGGTTTCTGAAATACTCCAGATCATCAGCATTGTAACCGGTTTTTCCTAACCAGTGCCTGGTAACGAATGCTTTGCGTCCTGGGGGTATTTCAAGTTTTAAGGATTTATTTATATAATCCTTAGGGTCCCTCGAGTTGAATAGTTTTTTTTCTTCTTTTGTGAATTCAGGATTCATAATAACTCCTTGCTTAATAAATAGTAATTTATATAGAGAAAAATATATTTTTTAGCAAATTTTTTTAGTAAATTAATATTAATATAAAACTGTACGTTGGAATAAATTCCATGAAATAAATATTTGAGATTTGCCGTGTCGGAGTACTGAAATATAAAATGATTTGTTTAGTCCGCTAAATTGAAAGCAGAAGAATAATCGATACTGGGTAAATGATAATCATTCAATTTATTTTTTTAATTTATATTATAATATGTTTAATAAAAAAATAAAAGAAAAAAAATTAATAAATATGTTCAATGAGTATTTTAATGCCGATGACAATAAGCATGATACCGCCGATTATTTCGGTTTTTCTGCTGAAAAAGGAGCCGACTTTTTTCCCGATTGCTATACCAATTATGGAAAACAATGAACAGATCAAACCTATTATTATACTAGGTAATAGTATCGGTCTGTTAAGAACTCCTAAGGAAAGGCCGACTGCAAGGGCGTCTATGCTTGTAGCTACAGCAAGTATAATCAGGTTGATTCCTTTTGACGGATCTTTCCGCGGGACATCCTTTTCTTCTTTGGGAAAGGCTTCTATAATCATTTTCATACCGATTATGAAGAGCAGGCCGAAGGCGATCCAGTGGTCATAATCTTTGATATAATTCTCCACATAAGCGCCTGCGAAATATCCTATTACAGGCATAATAAACTGGAATAATCCGAAATGAAAAGAAAGTCTGAAATAATGACGAAAATCAGGATCACCAATGATAATTCCCGCCGATATGGATACAGAAAAAGCGTCCATGGCAAGGGCTATCGCGATAAATATTACAGATAGAATATCCATGGGACCTTCTTAAAATATATATAAAAAAAATCTATAAAAAAAATTAAGTAATTCCATGTTTCAGGATATTATGACAAATTAGCTTGACGTTTTAATTTCGTTTATTATTTTTTATTATTCAATAATTTTTATTTTAACAATACATTAAAAAGAAAATATTCAACCGGAGTGCACTCTCCGGATTCAGGATAATTGTATGAAAGTTGGAATAATTTCAGATACACATATTTCTATGGAAATGAGCAGCAGGTATGTTATTGATAAAGGGGTTGATACTCCGGAATCGCTTTGTCTTGCGCTTGAGCCGTATTTTAAAGATGTTGAAGCCGTGATTCACGCGGGGGATATTACGGATTTGCGCGTATTAGAAGCTTTAAAGAGATTCGGGAATGTTTATGCTGTAGCCGGCAATATGGATCCCGCTAACATTCATCAGGAACTTGGGGAGAAACGAATAATAGAATTGAACGGGTACAGGATAGGTCTTATGCATGGCTGGGGAAGCAAGGAAGGATTGTCGTTTAAGATCAGGCAGCATTTTAAAGATGACAATGTGGACTGCATAGTATTCGGTCATTCACATAATCCTTATGACAGGATAGAAGATAATATTCTGATGTTTAATCCCGGCAGCCCGACCGACAGGCGGTTCGCGGATTACAGAAGCATAGGCATACTTCATCTTGAAGACAGAATATGGGGCGAACATATAACATTAGAGTAATTCATTCGTATATCTGACTTCTCCTGCTGATCATATCAGCTTATCGATCCAATCATTATATCAGAGATCATTGTATGCGTTCGACTTTAGTTATAAGATCTTTCTTTAGTAAGTCGATCTTTCCTTTAAGCTGCATTCTTATTCTTTCAATATTTTTTTCATCAGTCTTTTCATTTACGCTGAAGTAGAATTTGATCTTGGGTTCAGTGCCTGAAGGACGCATAGTGATCTTTGCGCCTTCCTGCAGGTAGAACTGCAGCACATTGGACTTGGGGAGCCAGGTGATATTATCCTCTGTTCCTGATACCATATCATTCACCTTCAGTGTTTCAATGTCTGCTATTTTTATTACATTATATTTCGAGAATTCTTCAGGGGGATTATTCCTGAATTCGCTCATTATTCTTTTGATCTTTTCCATTCCGTCTTTGCCTTTCAGGGTAATAGACTGTAGGTCTTCAAGATAGAGCTTGTATTTAACGTATATGTCATTAAGAAAATCATAGAGTGTTATGCCTCTTCCCGCAAGATAATCTGCCATTTCGGCAAAGAAGTAGCACGAACTTACGGAATCCTTGTCCCTGACAAAATCGACAGGGAGATACCCGTAGCTTTCTTCGCCTCCGAAAATAAAACTGTTCTTTCCGGAATCCTCATATCCTTTCATCTTTTCGGCTATCCATTTGAATCCTGTAAGCACGTTATCCGCTTTACAGTTAAAGCTTTGGGCTATTTCTTCCTGGAGATCAGTTGTTACTATGGTCTTAATGATTGCGCTGTTATCAGGCAGCCTGTTTTCTTCTTTCAGTCTCACCAGAAGGTAATATTCGAGCATGGTGCCTATCTGGTTGCCGTTTATAAGAATGTAATCGCCTTTGCTCTTCTTGAAGCCTATGCCCATTCTGTCCGCGTCAGGATCAGTGGCCATTATAATATCAGCATCAATTTTCTTTGCAAGGTCAATGGACAACTGCATTGCTTCCTTTTCTTCCGGATTCGGGTGCTTTACAGTCGGAAATTTGCCGTCGGGTTTTCCCTGTTCAGGCACAACTGTTACATTCTTAAATCCGAAATGGGATAATACTTCAGGAACTATCTTATAGCCGGTGCCGTGCAGGGGGGTGTAAGCTATCCTGATTGAGGAGACGGATTTATCCCTTATAGCTTTTTGTTCGAGTTTTGAAATATATTCCGCAACTATTTCCTCCCCAATGATCTTTATCATGCCCTGTTTTAGTGCGGTATCATAGTCCGTTTTCTTTACGGACACGATTGAAGCTATCTTCTTGACTTCGGCGATGATCTCTTTATCATGCGGCGGAATGACCTGGCCTCCATCGTCCCAGTATACTTTGTAACCGTTGTATTCAGGGGGGTTATGGCTCGCTGTTATCACTATGCCTGAGACTGTCTTTAAATGTCTTATCGCGAAAGAACATAAGGGCGTTGGCATTATGTCGTCAAAGAGAAAGACTTTAATGCCGTTCCCTGCGAGAATTGACGCAGCTTCCTTTGAAAATTCGTCAGACATGTGCCTGGAATCGCGGGCTATGACTACGCCGCTTCCGGATCTGTTCTTTAGATTTATATAATTGGCAAGGCCCTGGGTAGTCATGCCGACTGTGTGTATGTTCATCCTGTTGGTACCTGCACCTATGATACCGCGGAGGCCGCCTGTACCGAACTCAAGGTTGGTATAGAACCTGTCAATCAATTCCTTTTCGTCATTGTTCTTTATTAAATTATTTATTTCATCTATCGTTTCTTTGCTGAAAGGCGGATTTGTCCATTCGTTAATTCGTTTCTGAATCTCGGGATCCATATTATTACTTTGCCTCCGTATTGTTTTTATAAACCGGTTAAAGCCCTGGCTTCGGATTGATCTATTTCAATAATATGACAGCATGCTTTACGACAGCTCTCATATAATGCTATTGTTTTATTTTATTTGTTTTTATAATAGAGTCAAACAATAAATACGGGGGATTTCTGAATCTAGTGAAACCGGTAAAGAGAGGACTTTGAAACGGAGGGGAAGCGTTGTGCTATAAATTAGTCAAATCTATCTGTACGACTTTGTCACGACTCTGTCCCGAAGGAGAAACGGAGCGGAAAAGAGTCAAGATATAAAAAACACTGGTATTATTCATTCTGTAATAATCATATTAGTCATTATTGATGTTTATCGTAATTTTACCAGGAGCTATACAGGCATGAACATTTCGCGTTTAGAGAGACAAATAGAGTTTATTAAAGAAATAGATAAATTAAAACATATTTTCCGGCGGAACTATCTTTCAGACGGTTCACGCCGGGAAAATGACGCGGAACATTCCTGGCATATCGCACTTATTGTGATGATATTAGCAGAGTATTTCGAAGATATTAATTTGCTAAAAACTCTTAAAATGGTGCTTATTCATGATTTGATAGAAATATACGCAGGTGATACTTTTGCTTATGATGAGCAGGGGAACCTGGATAAAGCCGAACGCGAAAAAGCTGCTGCTGTGAAGTTGTTCGCTATGCTGCCTGGTGATCAGGAAGCGGAGTTCACGAATTTATGGGAAGAATTTGAGGAAGCAAGTTCACGTGAAGCTGTCTTCGCGTCTGTCGTTGACAGGCTGGAACCCATATTATTGAATATATGTACAGAGGGCAGGATGTGGAAAGAGCATGGAGTTACAGCGGACAGAGTAATGAATCATAACAAAATAGTATTTGAAAGCGGCCCTGAGTTGTTGGCGGAATATTTAAGGCGGCAAATTAAAGATGCAGTAAATAAGAATTATTTTAGTGATATAAAAAAAGAATAGGAATTTGTCCGGATTAAGAGCAGGATTAGTATGATCAGGCATAATTATATTATTATAATAATTCAGCTTTTTCGCTGATGGAAAATGAAAAAAATAAATAAAAACATATACACCAGGGTTCTGGAATTCATCAAAGAAAAAGAGCTAGTCTTTGAAGGTGATAAAATATTACTTGCTTTATCAGCAGGAAAAGACTCAATGACACTTCTTGATGTTTTTCTGCATTTGCGTAAAATCCTTTCGACTGATATTGCAATTTTTCATCTTAACCATATGATGCGCGGTAAGGAATCTGATGAAGATGAAAAATTCCTGTCAAATGTAGCTGATAGAAATAATATTGAACTTTTTATTCATAAATTTAATTTTAATAACAAAGTGAAGGGATTTTCTTTCGAAGAATACGCGAGGCTCAAGAGGTACGAGCTTCTTGATAAAATTTATCGAGAGCATGGTTTTCAAAAGATAGCTACTGCTCATAACAGCGATGATAATATAGAGACAATCCTGATGAGGATCTTTACGGGAACAGGTATAAACGGGCTGGCCGGGATTGATATTAAAAGAGATAATATAATCAGGCCGATTCTTTTTCTTTCGGCCAATGAGATCTATGATCATTTAAAAAATCATAATATTAAATGGAGAGAAGATTCTTCCAATAATGATAACAAATATCTTCGGAATTTTATACGTAATTCAATCCTTCCTGAGATTACAAGCCGGTTTTCTAATGCAGGTAATGCACTTCTTTCATTGTCGGACACATCAAAGGAATATACATCCTTAATAAAGGAACTTTTAACTGAAAAAGAAGGTAAACTATATACAATTAACAATTCTGATGTTATAATCGGCGCTGAGAGACTTATTGCCGATAAGAAATTATTTAAATTTATAATATTACAAGCGATATCAGATACTTTTAAGGAATTTGTCAGCACAGGGATGCTGGAAGAAATATATAAGAACGCGATAACCAGTAAAACACATTTATTGCTTTACAGGAGCAACAAATTAACTATTCATAAAACACTAAAAAATAAAAAAAAGGTTATTGTAATATCAGGGAACACACAGTATAAATATCATAAGAGTAAATGGCAATATAAGCTGAATTTTAAGCCTGGAATTACTAGCTCAGTTCTTCTAAAAGAGATAAATACCGAAATACGCTTTGATATTGTTGATTATAATTTTTTTTTACAAAATAAAGATTCGCAACAGATCATATTTGTCCTGCTGAGAGAGGATTTTAGGGATATTATTTTAAGAAACAGACGAAACGGCGACAGAATAAAACTGGAACAAGGCCGTAAAAAGATCAAAGATCTATTGATTGATTACAAGATTGATAATATAGTTAAAGAGTCAATTCCACTTCTTGTGATAAATTCCGACATTGCTGCATTTTTACCTGGTCTGGTCACTGAGTTGTCTAATAGGGTATCTGTGGATTTTCATGTGAAGAATGCATCAGACAGAATACTGGCTGTTTATTATGGAGAGAATTTTAAAAATTGACTTGTAAATATATGGAATTTTTATTTTATTATAATCAAAGTGAATATTAGACTTGTTGTTAAACTTGTTTTTCCCAGCAACAGGCGGGAGAAAATCCTTACATTTTACGAAAAATACAATAACTCTATTATCTATAATAATTTAGTAAAAATTTAATTGAAAATGCACATATTTAATTCTTGAGCAGGAAGATTTGCCTGCATAAATGAGTATATTACAAATTATGCGTTTGAATTTCAGGAGTGATTAGATGAATAAAACCGGAAAGCATATTGCTTTGGCATTATTAGTTGTTATGTTGATTATAGCAATTTATAAAATGAATGATATAAATAAACAAAATGTCGAATCCTTACAGTATAGCGACTTTATTAAAAAAGTATATGATAAAAAAGTAAAATCCGTAACTATATCGGGCGGTACAAAAATAAAAGGTCAGTATACCAAGGGCGACAAAGTTTTCATGTTTGAAACCGTTATCCCATATAGTGATCCGGACTTGGTTAAGACTTTAATTTCAAATAATGTTGAAATAGCGGGTGAAGAAGCTGATGATAATATATTCATGAAAGGGCTTTTCAGCTTTCTTCCATGGCTGTTCTTTCTCGGAATTATATGGTTCCTGATGATGAGGCAGATACAGGCTACAGGTACCAAGGCGATGTCATTTGGGAAAAGCAGGGCAAAGATGAGCCCGGAAACAAAGAATAAAGTAACATTCGAGGATGTTGCCGGGGTAGATGAAGCGAAAAATGAATTGAATGAGGTAATCGACTTTTTAAAAGAACCTAAAAAATTCGCTGGGATAGGAGCAAAGATCCCAAAAGGCGTACTGCTTATGGGATCCCCGGGAACGGGCAAGACTTTGCTTGCTAGAGCGATCGCAGGCGAGGCTGACGTGCCTTTCTTCTCGATCAGTGGTTCTGATTTTGTTGAAATGTTCGTCGGTGTCGGGGCTTCAAGAGTCAGAGATCTCTTTGACCAGGGGAAAAAGAGCGCGCCCTGTATTATTTTCATCGATGAGATTGACGCTGTTGGCAGATTAAGAGGTGCCGGATTAGGCGGCGGTCATGATGAAAGAGAGCAGACATTGAACCAGCTTCTTGTTGAGATGGACGGTTTTGATACAAACGAAGGAGTAATTATAGTAGCTGCTACTAACAGGCCCGATATTCTTGATCCGGCGTTGTTAAGACCGGGCAGATTTGACAGGCAGGTAGTGGTTGATATTCCGGACGTTAGGGGCAGGGAGAAAATTCTTGCTGTTCATTCAAGAAAAGTTCCTCTTTCAAGGGAAGTGGACCTTAAGATCATCGCAAGGGGAACACCGGGTTTTACCGGAGCAGATCTAGCAAATCTTGTAAATGAAGCTGCTTTGCTTACTGCCAGAAGAAATAAGAAGAGAGTGTCTATGTCCGAGATGGAGGAAGCAAAGGATAAGGTGATGATGGGGCCTGAAAGAAGATCTGTGCTCATCTCAGACGAAGAAAAGGAGATCATCGCTTTTCATGAAGCAGGGCACACAATCCTCGGTTTATTGCTTCCGGGCGCCGACCCTGTGCATAAAGTAACGATTATTCCAAGAGGCAGGGCTCTGGGTCTTACTATGAACCTGCCTAAAGAAGATAAACATCTTCATTCAAAAAAGTACTGGCTGAACCAGATAGTCCAGCTTTACGGAGGACATATTATTGAAAAGCTGCAATTTGATGATGTTACTACAGGTTCGAGCAATGATATAGAGAGGGCGACTGACATTGCCAGAAGAATGGTTTGTGAATGGGGTATGAGTGAGAATATAGGCTCTCTAACACTCGGAAAAAAGAATGAACAGATATTTCTTGGCCGAGAGATCTCTCAGCACAGGGATTTCAGCGAAGCTACTGCTGAACAAATCGATATCGAAGTAAAAGCAATTCTGAAAGAATGTGAAGATAAAGCCAGGAAGCTGCTAATAAAAAATAAGGATAAGTATGAAAAGATAGCAAGATACCTTATAGAGCGTGAAAGCTTAAACGAAGAAGAAATTAAAATGATCATGAACGGGGAAGATTTGCCTGCAATGCCGATTCAGGAAAAGGTAAAACCAAGTGTGGCAAAAACAACGAAAAGCGATCAGTCCAAAGCTATTGAGGATAAAAGCCTGAGCCCTGCTGAGTCATAGATCAATAAATAATTCATATTATCAGAAATTTTAAAAAGCGGGATTTTTTTATGAAATCTGAAGATTTGGATGAATTGTTGTTAAATATAGATGGAAATGAAGACGAAATAGCACTCCAAAAAAAGATACAGGAAAATAAATCAGGTTCTTCCTCAGTAATTCAGAAACAGAACAACAATTTAAATCAAAACTCCAAAGATAATATATCTTTTCTGGAAGAAATTGATTCCAGTACGTCAAATGATTATGCAGAATATAATAATATTCCGGAAGAGAAATTGTCACCGGAGGATGTTTCTGAAATTCTGGGTACTAAATCAGAACAAGCAAATAAAGAAGTAAATGAAGCGTCTGAACCAATTACAAATAATAAATCCGCTATTGAATTTGAGACAGTTAAATTCATTCTTAAAGGTACAAGGACATGGAATACCCGCGAGCCATATATCGCGCCGGTAAATACTGAAAAATTAAAAGCTGATCATGAAGATCTTAATGCAACATTTTATTTTATAAGCGAACCCGGTAAGGAATCCTTTATAATAGGTGAGATGAAAAGGTCTATGATTAAGTATATTAAGGGTTCGCGAGAAAACATCACTGATGATTATTCACAGTTCCTTATTAACAAGATATCATTCCATATAAACGCCCTTGGAAGCAATTTTGGTTTTCAGGGAGACAGATTATATTTTTTCATATATCATACAGGAGTTCTTACTCTCCACAGTATAATTATGAATGAATTTAAATCAAGTAAAATAGGATACTGTTTTAAGCTCATGGCAGGTAATAGTTTGGTAAAATATATTCCGTCGGAATATATTAAAGAAATGATATTAAAATGGCATAATGATAATTTCAATAACCGTGATCTCCCATACGATGGTATTATCGAATTTAACGAGTTGAAGAAGCAAATTTCCTCGCGCTATTCTGAAGAAGTCGAAAAATACAACAGCAGGATTGAAACGTTAACAAATCAATCAAATATAAATACCAAGTCAAGTGCTGAAAGAGAGCAATTTATTAAAAGTAAGCGTGATGAATTTTTTGGCAATAGTGTTATATTGATTTATAACAGGTTCCTTGAGCGGACCATGTTTAAATCGATAAAATAATAACCTGTTTCAAGTTATTTATATAATTACGTTATGTGCTATTAAACTTCATTATGAGAGAATTGATAATATTCTTTTTGTCCTGATACCATCAATTAGCTGTGTTAATCTTATATCTTTTTGAATACTATATAGTGTTGAATGGATGTTTTCAACTTTTGATACTGATGACTCGGCTTCTTTACGCGCTTCCAGTATCAGGTCGATATCTGTAACCATATCAGCAAATTCGAAGCCGGAAAAGTGGCCGTGCTGCTTACTGCCTATAATATTTCCTGCACCTCTTAGTTTCAGATCCTGTTCGGCAATTTTAAAACCGTCATCAGTCGAAACTATCGTTGTAATTCTTTTTTGCGCATCATCGGAAATACCATCAGGAAAAATTAGGGTACAAAAGGATTGATGTACGCCTCTACCTACGCGTCCTCTTAATTGATGGAGCTGTGATAGGCCGAATCTCTCTGCATGTTCAATTGCCATTATTGTGGCATTTGCGACATCAACACCTACTTCTATAACTGTTG